>JAMCWE010000251.1 GCA_023475265.1 Bacteroidota bacterium | reverse complement strand
ATCGTTAATCGTTAGAGGGCGCTGATAGCTTGTTACAACTACATAATGATAGAGACGCACTTATGCCTGTTTAATATTATTTCATCAAAAGCATCTTTCTTATTTGTGAAAATTCCCCCGCATGGATTTGATAAATGTAAATGCCGCTCGACAGATTTTTCGCGTTAAATGTAATTTCGTGATAACCAGCATTCTGTACTTGATTGATTAAGGTTGTAATTTCTCTGCCCAACGGATCAAAAATGCTAAGTTTTACAAAAGTACTTCTTGGTATTTCATATTTGATTGTTGTGGAAGGATTAAAAGGATTGGGATAGTTCTGCTGAAGAACGGGTTCTGAAGGAGTATCAATTTGTAATTCTATTATATCTGAGTATTCATAGCTGCCGTCAAAATCAATCTGCTTTAATCTATACTGCAATTTTCCTACTAGTAGATTCTTGTCTTCAAACGAATATTCCTTTGGTGAATTGCTGTTCCCATGTCCTTGTACAAATCCAATCTTAGACCAGCTATTAGCATTTAGCTTTTGGCTGTTAGCTAAAAGCTTATCGCTAATTGCTAACCGCTCTATTTCGAACCCATAGTTGTTCATCTCAGTTGCCGTGTTCCAATTT
Organism: Bacteroidota bacterium; assembly: GCA_023475265.1. Lineage (GTDB taxonomy): Bacteria > Bacteroidota > Ignavibacteria > Ignavibacteriales > Ignavibacteriaceae > FEN-1297. Next base: position 2,008 of record JAMCWE010000251.1, on the reverse strand, counting down.
AATTCTACCGCACTGTTATTTAACGCTGCCGTGAAAGATGTCAGTTCCACCGGCAATACACTGGAGTTTATTGTAACCGCGCCGCCATTCGCCAACAATTGTGCTGTCACTGTTGAGCCGGTAGTCAGCGTGATTGACGTAACAGCAAGTATGATTCCATTGAAAGTTGAGCCACCACCATTAATAGTCGCTGAACTGCCGACATACCAGAAGACGTTAGACCACACAGCACCGCCGGTTAAGGACACGGTGCTATTAGTGTTTATGGTGAGAGTAGACGATGCCTTTATGATGAAGACGTCAGTTGCACCGCCACTGAGAGTTAGAGTCGTTCCCGATGCAAGATCAAGAGCGCCTCCTCCATAGACACCACGTCCCAGAGTTAATCCGCCGAGGGCATCACTCGCGATAGAAGCATCAGCTGTTCGGCCGCTGGCATCGCTCAACGCGGCAGCCAAGTCGGTTTGGGCATCAAGCACACTTTGGACGCCCACACCGTATTTCGTTCCAGTGAATGTTATGGTTCCGTCTATCGTTGCAGTTGACGTCCCACCATCTCCATTAACAGTCGCAGAACCGGTGATTCCCGAATAAGCTAAAGCCCCAAAAGTGCCCGCTCTCCCAAGTGATACTGCTGACGGGTTGGCATATTGAGAAAAAGCAACGGCAGGCATCATCAAAGCAATCGCCAGTCCCGCAAATAGCGGGACGCCGATGAAGCGCATACATCGGCTCAATACACTTGTTGAATTAATAGTATGAATATTCATAAGAACCTCCTTAAGATATTTGTTCATTAAAACTGAAATAAAGGTATGAAGAAGGTACGGTGTAATTCAATCGGGCAAAGGAATGAAAAAGGGACTACATCTTTTGGGTGAGTTTGTTCGTTTTGTTATTGGGGGGAGTTACTTAGTTATGTAATTATAAATTCACACAACTGCTAATCATTGCTGTTCCGGATTTACCGTTGGAGGAAATCCGGCTACATCGGCAATTCCGTTACGTAGTGCGAACCATATATACTGGAGAAAATAATCAGACGGATTCCGCGTGTATTTTATTTCGCCGATTTTCATTAATCCCTTTTCATCAGGCACATTGGATCCCCGTATAACAAAGACTTTACCAAAGAAAGAGAATATCCGATTGAAGATTCCCTTTTCACTTCCAGTTTCCTTATTGAGGATAGCTATAGTCAAATCTTTATACACGATCCGCAAAGAACCGTTTGCATTTCCCGATGTGACTTTGATGTTAAATGCCGCTGATTGAATAACTCCCGATTTAATACGCTGATGTTCACCTGCTTCAATAAATGCATTTAATTTGGTCGCATCCAAAGTGCTGAGCGAACCGGAATATTGCAAAGAAAAACTCTTGGACGAAAGCGGAATTGCCATAAAAAGTTTCATTGTGGCGGAATTCATGAAAAGTCCCTCTGCATGAACAACCGCAGTTTCTGGACGAGCTGAATGATTAGCAATTCCGCTTACCCCGACATTTACTTTATTGAATGTAATCACTCCTGGTTTCGCTCCTACACCATACCTCTCACTATATTTCAACCGTCCGTTTATGATTTTCAAACTATCAATTCTTACAATTTCTTTCATCGAAGATAGCGCTTCGTTCGGCATTTGTGGATTAGATGAATTGTTGTCGTACGGCTTATCCATGTTCACCAGAATATCGGCAAACACACCATTCATTTCTATATTTTTGGCATTATAGGTTTTACCTTGAAGCAAAGCGAGACAATCCAATCCTTCTATTTTCGTTTGCGGAACATCAAGTCGAAATCTGATTTGCCTGAATTGACTTTTGGCAAAGAATCGTTCGTCGCCCAATAAAGAATAATACTTTATAGAATCAGACGTTATTTCGGAATCTGGAACCGATATGTGCAACGTTCCAAAGCGAAGTTCATTTTGAGCGTGACGAAAGTTGAGTACGATTTTGTTAGCATCTATTACTGAACTTGCAAGAGTATTAGAAGTAAAATTGC
>JAMCWE010000209.1 GCA_023475265.1 Bacteroidota bacterium | reverse complement strand
AATTGTTCCTCAGAATAAACTTGATGAACGAATTCACTTTCATTCTTTACGCCACTCTTTCGCTTCGCTTTTAGTCCAGCGTGGAGTTTCTCTATACGTAGTTAAAGAATTATTAGGGCATGAAGATTTAGCAACCACCCAAATTTATAGTCATTTACAACAACAAAACTTGAGGGACGCCGTGAATCTTCTATAGATGGTAATGGTGCTTACTGATTTATAGCCAAAACTTGCCCGCCATCCTTCTTGTCCGCTGTATTTTTGACGGATTGGCGGGTTTATTCTCACTTACAGCAGCAAAATTTGAGAGATGCGGTAAATCTTTTATGAGTTGATTTACAATCTGGCTTTGGCAGTCAATTTATTTTTAAAATTGCATGAAGTCCATTTATTCTTGTTAGATTATTTTTGTTAGATACCTAAAATTCCTTGCTAACGTATAACAATTACATTAATTTTGATTGTAATTATACACTACAGAGTTAGATGAATCTAAGGAAATTTGGGGGATTGAAAGGATCCTTCCTAAAAATTATAAATGAAATAACAGAACTATCGAGACATTATTCATCAGACCTTCCTATTTCTGATGAATTGAAAAATGTTATTTCTTTAACTATAAGCGAAATCGGTAATTCCGATTTTATTGTTGCTGTTGTTGGTGTAATTAAAAGAGGAAAGTCAACTCTTCTCAATGCTCTTTTAGAAACTGACGTTGATATTCTTTCAATGAAAGTTACACCGGAAACTGCTCGTCTTTCATATCTTATTTATTCTGAGGAACAATTTGCTGTTATTCATCACCTTGATGGAAATGCAACAGAAATTTCATTTGATAAACTTCCCGAGTACACCTCAAGCTATTCCGGAATTTTTCCAAAAGGTAAAAAAGAAAAAGTTCTTAATACAAAATATGCTGAGATACACTATCCAAACGAATACTTGCAACAAGGAATAATACTAGTTGACACTCCCGGTGTAGATGATCCAGAACCCGCACGATCAGAAGTAACAGAAAACTTTATCTCGGATGCCGATGCGGTTATTTTTATGGTTGATGCAACGGAAGGTGGGCTCAAAGCTTCTGAACTCAGCTTCATGATGAAACGGATTATTAACAACAAAGATAAATCAAAGGGCATCATCTGTGTAGTAAATAAAATAAATGCTCTTCGGCGACATCAACGTAGCCAGTTGCAGGATGTTGTCGATAAAACTCGTGAAACTGTTTTGAATAAACTAGGTATTGAAATTCCAATCTATACCATTGATGCATTAGACGCTCTTGAGGGAAAAAGAAATCACGATGAAGCGCGTTATGAAAAATCTCTCTTCATAGGATTTAAGGAAGCAATTGAAAAATATCTTATCCGGGATAAAGGTATAATTAAATTAAGACGGGTTGTTACCTCTTTTCAGTATGGGTATATATCAAACATTATTGATCGGGTCCAATTCGATCTTAGCATCAAACCAGAAAATCTTGTTAACCTGGAAAAACAACTTGACGATGCTGAGTTATGGCTGAATAACATTAAATTAGAGATGGATCGGCATAATCGGCAGTTTATCAGTATTCGTAATAATTTAAAAATCTGGATTGAAAAAGAAACTAAAGATGAGTTCACCAATCAGATTTATATTTCAGAACAAAACTTCAGAAAAATTCCTTCTTCCGTACTAAGATCTGTGGGTAATTTAAAAGATCGTTTTTCACAGAAAATTAAAAATACTTTTATCGAGATAGAAAGCAACCTGAACACAAGTCAAATAAGAATCCCGCAAATAGTTTTTGATATCAAATCTCCAAGTGTTTCATTAGAGCGTTACTTAAGTAAAGAAAAAATGCAAGTAAAAAAGAATCCGGGTGCTTCTGCAATAGGCGGCTGGGTTGGTGGTTTGATTGGCTTTTTCACCGCGGGGATTCTAACTCCTGTTGGTGCTTATCTTGGATATAAAATTGGAAGAGCTTTTGAAGGTGAAGCAGAAACTAGAGAAATTGAAAAGTTTGATGTTACCGGTCTTACAAAAGAAGTGAATGAAATAAATCGAAACACTTCTCAATCATTTATCTCACAGGTTGATCTTTATTTTGATGCTTTCGAGAGTTCAATAAAATCGTGGTTCGATTCCCAGGAAGCCACAATCAGAGAAAAGAGAACCTACATTGAAAAAGCAAAGGACTCGGCTGAATTTTATTTCAATCAAAAACGAAAAAGATTAGAAGAGTATTTGAAATCCTTAAAAGATATAGAAAACAAAATTTCATTACTAATGAGTGAGTTGGAGAATAATAATGCTTCTTGAAACTATCAGGCAAAAGTACGAACCAAAGTTAAATATGTTGAACCAAATAGTCGATGAAGCTAAATTAGAGCTGCACCAAATTGCTAAACTAAAAACGCAGCTTTCAAAAAATTACTTTGATATTGCTTTCATAGGTGAGTTCACTGCCGGAAAATCTTCCATCATTAATGCCTTACTAAATTTGGATATTCTGCCAACTCATTTAGAACCAACGACCGCTAGGATAACATTCATAAGTTATTCTGATGATCCTTCAATAGTTGTTCATTATAAAAATGGAGAGAACAAAACGTTTTCTTATGAAATAGATTTTCTGAAGAAGTTAGTGGCATCTAATCAGGATGACATCAAAGATATTAGAACTATCGAAATATTTTTAGATCACAATTTGTTGAAAAATGGAATCCGTTTAATTGATACTCCCGGGACTAACGATACTGACGAAGAACGGGTTAACATTACTTACGGTCTTCTTCCAGAAGTTGATGCGGTCTGCTATGTGACAATTCATCCAATTACTGAATCAAATCTTGAAGTCTTTCGCAAACATATTCTCGGCAATAATATTCATAATGTTTTTTTCATTTTGAACAAGATAGATCTTAATGTGAGCCAGTTTGATTTGATCGTACAAGACACGAAGGAAAATTTCGCGAAAATTTGTAATAGTAAAATCAAGAATCTTTTTGGAATATCTGCCTTGGATTATCTCGAAGGAAAAGAAACCGAAGATTTCGAGCTTATCAAAAAAAGCAACTTCATTCCGTTCCATGAAGAACTAATTAATTTCTTAGAGAGTGGAGACCGCTATAATAATCTGGAACTTCAATATGCTAATAAGATAAAAAGCATTGCTCTTGAAGCTCAGAATCTACTCGAAATAAAAATCGCGGGTCTCTCTATGCCGGATGATATATTTAATGAAAAGAGAGAGAGTCTGGAAAGTGAATTGAAACATTATTCGGAACAAGCCAAACAATTATCTCAAGATGCGGAAACAGAAATCAATCAGCTTACTAACAAATTGGAAACTTCCCTGGATCATCTACTCGAGGAAATTTTGGAAGCCGTAGATTTATCAGTTTCAAATTCTGAAGGTAGCACCGAACTTATAATTAAACAAATTGAACAGGGAGTAAAACATAAATATGATTTTTGGCGTGAGAAAAATGAACCGGTGATAAAAAGTTATATGGAAACTATCACTGAAGAAGTTCGAATTCGACTTGGAAAGGTTGTCAATAATATTAATCTCTCAATCGATAAATATACCGGGCGAGTAAGTGCACTTGAATCCACAAATAGCTCAACCCCCGCTCTACTCTCAAATGATAAAAAGGCTCAGTCAGCTATAAGTATTGCATCGGCAGGTACTTATGCGGTTCTCGCAATGTTACATTTTTCAATTGCGCCGTTAGCCATACTTCTGGCTCCAATTGGTTTTTATTTATATAATAAAAAGAAAACGGAAGACCGACTGGCTGTTAAACCTAAAATTATGCAGGAGATTCAACAGAACAATTCTAATTTTAGAAGAGAAACCCTTCGTGAAATTTATCAGGCAAAAAAATCTTTGATCGGTGAGATTGATTCAACAATTACTGAATTCTCTGTGAAAATAAAAAAACAAATTGCTGTTGTTGAAAAGCAAAGAAACGAAATGAAAGATTCACTTGAAAGCCAGAGCCAATCTTTAAACAACAACCTCCAGCAAATAAAAGCGAATTTCCTTTATGAATAATGAAACTATTCTTGGCATAATCGACTTTGCTGATAGTTATAAGAATCAAAATGATTTTGTAAAAGCTTTTTATGAATATGAAAAAGCGCTCCCACTTATTGTTGCAACAGTTGTTAAAAACAAACGTTCCAAATCAATTGGTAGTTTTGCTGGTTGGTCCGCTGGATTTCTTACCGGTGGATTAGGTGTTGAAGATGTTTTTCTCATTCCATTGGTATCAAAAGGTGTGTCCGGTTTACTTGGTGTTGATGATGGTTTTGTCAATCAGTCAATAAATGTTGTTACCCTTCGTCAGTTGGACTGCCTTCTTCAATCCGATAACTTATTAAAAATAATTTTTAAGGAAGATGTGATTCAAAAATTCGCACTTCTATATTCTTCCAATAAAAAGCTCGATGTGTTCGAATCAATATTGTCTAACTATGTTCCGGAACTCGCTCATACAAATCCTTTCGAGGATCCCATTGTTTCTTCTGCTGCCTTTTCATTTTTGTTGGAAGAATTAAAGAAAAATGATTTTGATAATGAAGCATACAACTATTTGTTACACTCCTATTTATTAAAAGTAAATGATGATTCTGAACTTCTCCAATATTTAGAAAAAAAATACGGTACCAAGAACAAGAAAGAGAAAACAAACTCGAATCAGCAAAACAACTCTTCTACTTATTCTAAAAATGAAGATTATTATTACGAAGTACTTGGAATTAAAAAAGGAGCTTCTAAAGAAGAAATTAGAGTCGTATATGTAGAGTTAATTAAAAAGTATCATCCGGATAAGTTTGCTAATCTTTCTAAAGAATTTCAGGACCTAGCGAATAAGAAGGCTCAACTAATTAATGAAGCATACAATTATTTATCCCAAAACTTATAGATCTATGACAAAACAAATTTTGCTCTTAGGTGAATTCAGCACAGGCAAATCTGCCTTCATAAACATGTTGCTCGGTGTTTCCATTCTGCCGGAACGTGTTACATCAACTGATCTTCCTGTAGTTAAAGTCTATTCTGGCAAACCGGCGGGCATTTGGTTACGTGAACCAAACCAAAAAAATCCTCAAGCTCTTGATTCATGGAGCGATATTCCCAAAGATTGGTCTAGTTTCCAACATGCAGAAATAACGATCCCAAATCATCCGTTGCTTGCAAAGGATTTGATCATTTGGGACACTCCTGGAATTAATTCAACAAATGAACATCATAAAAAACATTTAGAGAATTTTCTAAATTCAAATCCGAAACAATATGATCTGGTTTACTTTTTCCTTCATGGCAATATTACTTCAACAAGCTTAGATTTTTTGAAGGCATATAAATGGCTGTGGGAGAGATTAACCATACTTGTTAACATAAAAGAAATAAAACCAGAATCTGAATGTCGAATGCTGGAGAAGGAAGTCAAGAAAATAATTCGAACACAACTGGGCGTGATTCCTGTAGAGTTACTTTATATCGGTGATGTATGTGAGCAGTTTAATGAACTATCTGAAGAAAAAAGAAATGGAGCTAATGAGTATGAATTAGTTAAAGATTGGTCAAGTAAAAAGATCGAACTTGATAGCATGTTAAAAAATCGTTTTGTAATTGGGGAAGAACATTTTGGGATTATCAGTGAAATAGCTCATCTCGATAATGATGTAAAATTTGACTCCATTAATAATCAAGAAATTATAAATCAATTAGCTTATCATGATTACATCGAGTCCGCAAATAAGAATGATGCTGATGCCCAATATAATGTAGGTAGATGTTATGCTTTGGGAATTGGTATTTTCAAATCAAATGTCAATGCTATCTATTGGTATAAAAGAGCGGCTATTAATGGAAATAAATATGCACAATTTGAATTGGCAAATGCATTTGAAAATGGGATTGAGTTAGAACATGATATTAACCAAGCAGTTCATTGGTATGAAAAGGCGTCACAGCAAGATCACAAACATGCAAAGGAGCGATTGGAAAGATTGCTTTCCTTAAAACAACTGAATAAAAAGCAAGAAGAGACTACTCATTTAGTAGAAAACAATTCTATTCCAAGAACTGATGATAATATTAATGAAGAGTTTATTGCCCTTATAAATGATACTCAAGTTCATCGATTTGCAAAAGATATAATGTTAGAAGAAGTTAATTTTGCAAGAAAGCAAATGTCGCCAAGCGAGTATCAGGCAAAAATTGCTGAGCTCTGCACGGCATTGGAATCTGTATATAATTCACACCCCCTTGATGAGGAATTTAAAAAATCATTTAAAAGAATACATGATCAATACCCACATCTATTTTCCCTAAACAGTCAACTGTTCGAAACTATATTAAATCGACATGAAATAATAATTAACTACCATAGTTCATGTCCGTTTTGTGATTCTCTTTTTTTTGTCCCAATAAGGGAATATGGAAACTGGACGTGTCCTAATTGTAGTAATATTGTTAGTTATTCAGCTTATGGTTTTTCAAAATATATACAAGAAAGTGGTTCTTCGGATTGTTTTATTGCAACCGCTGTGTATGGTGGGGTGCATCATGAAAAGGTGAACAGCCTAAGAGAATATCGAGATCTTTTCTTGATGACAAATAAGTGGGGGCAAATTCTCGTTAAATTTTATTATAAACATAGTCCAAGAATAGCTGCTTGCCTCAAGTATCACCATTATTCTAGTTGGATAATCAGAAAAGTATTAGATATAATTATAAAATTATTAATTGAGCCTAAAATTACTAGAAGTTAACTATGCCAAAACAAATTTTACTTTTAGGTGAATTCAGCACAGGCAAATCTGCATTCATTAATATGCTTCTCGGTGTTTCAATTTTGCCGGAACGTGTGACCTCAACCGACCTTCCAGTTGTAAAAATTTATTCTAGTAAACCGGCAGGTATCTGGCTCCGTGAACCAAATCAGACTAATCCAAAAGCTCTTGACTCATGGTCTAATATTCCTAAAGATTGGTCATCTTTTCAACATTCGGAGATTACTATCCCCAATCACCCTTTACTCGCAAAGGATTTAATTATTTGGGATACTCCCGGAATCAACTCCACAAACGAACATCATAAAAAACATCTCGATAATTTCTTGAAGACAAATAACAAAAATTATCAGCTGGTATATTTCTTTGTTCACGGGAATATTACATCAACAAGTCTGGAGTTTTTGAAAAACAATAAATGGCTGTTAGATAAGTTAACAATACTTGTAAATGTCAAAGAAGTGAAATCGGAATCAGAATGCCGTCTTCTTGAAAAGGAGGCAAAAAAAACAATCCGCACTCAGTTAGGAAGTATTCCCGTTGAATTGCTTTACATCGGTGATGTTTGCGAAGAATTCAATGAACTCTCTGAATCTAAAAGAAACGGTTTAAGTGAGTATGATCTTATAAGAAATTGGGATAACAGAAGAATTGATCTAAATGATTTATTGAACAAACATAATGTAATTGGTGATGAACATTTCTCAATAATCGAAACAATAACTTCCAATCCGATTAATGAAAAAAAAGAAAAAACTAAAATATCAGAAGCCCTGCAGGACAAACAATATAATAAACCATTTGATATTTCTACCCTTTCGACTAAGCCCGGTGAAGCCTATTTGCATTACATTGAATTAGCTAATAAGGGTGACGTAGATGCTCAATTTATAATTGGAAAAATATATGCTAATGGGATTGGTACTGAAAAGCTTATGAACAATGCTATCTATTGGTATAAAAGAGCTGCGATGAATGGTTGTGTGGAGGCTCAGTTGGAGTTAAGTCTCTTGTCCACTAATGTGAAAAACAATAAAAACAACAATGAACACTATCAGAAAGCTGGTAAAGGTGGGCATTCCTCAGCAAAAAAAAATGATTTAACAATCATTCCTTCAAGTAATAACATCAAAAATGTAAAAATTAATCAAACCCAAAATCCTGAACAGAATATACTTTACAGTGGTAAATGTCCAAGTTGTTACACTCAAGTGGAGGTTCCTTTTCGAGAATTTTCACATTATACATGCCCTATTTGCAATAGTTCATTTACTTATTCTTGGTTAGGATTCACAAAAGGCATAACTTCAACTTATCCTAGAAGTATTACAGCAGCGAGTAATTCAGGAAGTTCTAATTGCTTTATTGCAACGGCAGTTTATGGTGATGTAAATCATTTGAATGTTATCAAATTAAGAAATTTTCGTGATTCCGTTTTATTAACAAATAATATTGGTAAGTGGTTTGTAAGTGAATATTATGAATTCAGCCCTAAAATAGCAAGATATCTTATAAGTAGTCCTAGATTAAGCAAAATTATTCGCAAGATTTTAGACTTATTAATCAACGTTATTATTAAAACAGAGTTTTGATTCATTTAAAAATTAATATGCAGATAAGAAAAAACATGCTGACTAAGGATCATCTAATATCAACAAAGTATCTGAAGGTAATAAAACATCCGATCACCGGTACACAATTTTTTCTGAAGACCAAGCCTTCAGAAGAAGTTCATTATGCCCCAGAACTGAATGGAATTATAGATTATCTTTATGACAATAATAATTTATGGGAAAATGCTTCACTAAATATTACGGAACATAAATCTAGAAAATTGGGTGCACTTATTTTTGGTGTTCCGTTTGAGAAGGCACTTAAAGAAGTTCTTAAAAATGGATTTATCAAATCACGATATTTTTTAACTAACACCGTTAGTATTCAAAACGAGGCTGTGATTTCGGATTTACTTGTATTCCTTGCTAACAACAAAAAAGAATCCCAAAAAGAATTACAGATATGGCAACTGATGGATAAAATAAATGAAGTATTTTATATTCACATAATTATTGATAATGATTCAAATCTAATTACCCACATTGATGGGGCAACTATACAATTTACAGAGGAACAAAAATCAATTCTTTTCCAAGACGGAAAAAAAACTAAAAGTATTAGTTATCAAAAACATTTTAGAATTGATACCAAAATCACTTTAGAACAGACAATTGAAATTGTAAAAAAATATTTCCCCATCAAAGAATTAACAACTGAATATTTTGACAAAAAAGTGATAATTAATTCTTAATATAAAATGGAGATAAGATGCACAACTATGATAGTTTAACAAAATTGGATGATGACTTCGGTCTTCACGAGCATCATAATAATCATGGTGAAGTTATCGGCTTCTCTCAAAAAAATATCTTCGGCGGTCACAACTACTACGATAGTCACCATCAATTCAAAGGTTACACTGCGGATAACGTCTTCCATGGTCACGATTACATTAATGCTCACGGAATGCATTTAGGTAACACCGTCGGCACAGATTTCCATTCCGGCGATCATAATTTCACAAACTCGGCAGGGCATATTGTTCATCAACCAAGTGCTCTCCAAACATTCCACGATCCATTTTCACACCACCAAATACATGAACATTTTAGCGGTGTGAGAAGCAATCTACTAAACCAGATTTCTTAAAAATGGAAAACTGAATGTTTTTGAATACTTATCTTCTTTGTGTTGAAATACAATAATTGTTCTTTCAAAGCTTGGGTGTTGCATTTGTATTAGGAAATATTCCAACTGGATTATTGATCGTTTTTCTAGTAATAATATTCTTTGTTCTTTTAACAATGTTAAAAAATAAAAAATGGAGAAAATCGATGAATACGTTATCGCACAGTATCAAAAGACTTGGTGGAGCCCTAACGGAGGTGATCCATCAATAATTTGGTAGAATCTTTCACAACATTTGCAGCCTAAGGCAAGGGCAGGAGGAGAAATCCTCCCACCTCCACCATTTTCAAGTAATCTTCGGGCTCTAAAATGTTATATCAGTTAATTTCATTGAGAATTATTGAAAAACTTATTCACACCCTTGCCGCGCGTCTGCTCTATTTTCCTTCTCCTTAAAATTTCTTGCCTTTCAACACCCACTTTTAGAATAAACTCACCCAGCAGACACATAACCATCAGCTTTTTCAAATCCTGTTGTAAAACTGCATCCAACCTATAACACCTTTATATACGGCTTCTGAAGGTGTTCTGAATTCGTTCTAAATCCGTTCTGAAAACGTCTCACCCCGCGCATTCATAGCTTTTCCTTACTCTATAAAACACAATTTCTCATTTACCAAAAGGATTTTCACTGTATTATCTCCATTGCTTTCCATCCGGCAACGTACGACAGATAGCTCTTAGCCCAGCTAAGCACAGAATAATTGTTATCAGATTTTCTTTCTCTTCAATCGCAGCGAATTACTTATGACTGAAACCGAACTGAGCGACATAGCCAGCGCGCCGATCATCGGATTCAGCATTCCGAGTGCGGCAAGCGGAATTCCAATCGTGTTGTAAATAAATGCCCAGAATAAATTTTGTTTGATGGTTCTTATTGTGTGCTTTGAAAGGTTAACGGCTTTTGCAACCGAACGTAAATTCCCTTGCACCAAAGTTATTTGAGCAGTTTCAATTGCAACGTCGGTGCCGGTACCAATAGCAATTCCAACATCTGCTTGAGCGAGCGCAGGTGAATCGTTTATTCCGTCGCCAACCATTGCAACAACATTTCCTTTTGATTGATATTCTTTCACAACATTAGCTTTTTCATCCGGCAGAACTTCTGATTTGAATTCCGTTATACCGACCTTCTGTGCAATAATCTCCGCGATCCTAAAATTGTCACCAGTCAGCATAACGGTTTTTATTCCAAGTCGATTCAACTCTTGAATTGCTTCGAAAGAAGTATTCTTTAATTTGTCCTCGATGGCAAAAAGACCAACCAATTCACCTTCCACACCAACACAGACAACGGTGCTGCCGTTGTTCGTCAACTCTCTAAATGATTTTTCCATCGAGCCGGTTTTTATCGAGTATTCCTTCATCAGATCAAATCTGCCGATCACAACAGTTTTGCCGTTGACGATTCCGGTAAGTCCGAAACCGCTCAAGCTTTGAAATGTTTCGGGCTGCATCAAGGAAATATTTTTTGATTTTGCCTTTTCTAAAATTGCCGCAGCAAGCGGATGTTCCGATTTTGATTCCAGCGAAGCAGCCAACTGAATTAGATCGTCTTCCGCAATATTATTTGTTTTGATCTCAGACACCGCCGGCTTGCCTTCGGTGATTGTTCCGGTTTTATCAAAAATGACGGTGGAAATTTTTTGTGCGAGTTCTAAACTTTCTCCGTTACGAATTAAAATTCCATTCAAAGCGCCAAGTCCGGTTCCTACAATAATTGCCGTCGGTGTTGCAAGACCAAGCGCACACGGGCATGCGATAATTAATACCGCAACAAAATTTATCAAAGCCGTGCTGAACACATTCTGGTCGCCGGCAACCAGCCAAATTATAAAAGTAACGAAAGCAATCCCCACTACAACCGGAACGAACACACCGGCAATTTTATCGACGAGTTTTTGAATAGGCGGTTTGGTTGCCTGTGCTTGTTCAACTAATCGAATTATTTGCCCGAGCACGGAATTATCTCCAACTTCAGTTACTTTGAAATTAAAAGTACCGTTTTTGTTGATAGTGCCGCCGATAACTTTTGAGTCAACAGTTTTTTCCACCGGTATGCTTTCGCCTGTGATCATCGATTCATCTACAGCAGAATTTCCCCAAACGATTATTCCGTCAGCCGGAATTTTTTCACCGGGCTTGATTACTACGATATCATTCTTCTTCAAATCTGAAATGTTGATTTCCTGCTCGACATCATTAATTAACACTCGCGCCGTTTTCGGTTTGAGCTCCATCAACTTTTTTATTGCAGAATTGGTTTTTCGTTTTGCCTGATGCTCTAACAATTTGCCCATCAGAATCAAAGTTATTATCACACCGACTGTTTCGAAGTACACGTGTGGAAGTTCGCCTTGCATTGAAATTGAGTGTGGGAAGAGAGTCGCTATTGCGCTGTATCCGTAAGCGGCGCCGGTACCTATTGCAACCAGAGAATTCATTTCTGCGGAGAAATGTTTTAAGTTGGTCCAGAATACTTTGTAGAATCTTTTGCCGCTGATAAAAACAATCGGTGTTGTAAGTATCAGCAGAATTTTGTGAGTGTAGTCGGCAGTAAACGGCCATAAGGTTTTGAAGAAATCAAAATCTGATAGCATGCTTACCAAAAAAATAGGTACTGTGAATATTAGTGAAAGAACAAAGTCTCTTTTCAACTGATCGAAATATTCATCTTTTCGAATATCAGGTGAATCGATTTCCGATTTATCAGACTTCTGATTTGCGATCGCATCAATATCCAACTTGTAACCGTAATCTTGAACTGCATTTGCAATTGCATCAAGTTCGGTGAAATCTTTATCGGTCTCAAACGTAACGTGCTCGGTTGCAAGATTCACGCTGACGTTTTTAACTCCGTCGAATCTGCTGATAACTTTTTCGACCCGAGTTACACAGCTGGCGCATGTCATTCCCTCAACGGGAATATTATAACTTTTCATCGCTCACTTCTTCAATTTGGTAGCCTGCTTCAATAATTGCGTTATCAACCGTTTTAGAATCCACCTTCGATTCGTCGTACTTTACTTTTGCAGAGCCGATTTCAACGTCAAAAGATTGCAGCCCTACTTTTGATAATTCTTTCTTTACTGCCATCACACAGTGCATGCATGTCATGCCTTTGATTTTATAATTCTTTGCTGTCATAACTACTCCTGTTTATTTGCTGATCAAAATTAAATTGATGCGTCTTAAAGTGCGTTACATTTTCATGAAATAATGTTACACAATTTTATGATGATAGAATGGAGGAAATAGAATTAGCCGACTTTGTCGAGAGCTTTGCGCATGTTATTTGTAAGGTTCTTGAATTGACTGGCTGAAAATCCGGTCACTTTGTGGAATTGATTGGATAAATGCTGCACACTGCTGTAACCAAGTTTATATGCAATCTCGCTTAATGTAAGCTCACCGTATTTCAGCAACTCTTTAGCGCGTTCAATTTTTTGAAGAATAATATATTGCTCTATCGTAATACTTTCCTGTGAAGAAAACAAATTGCTTAGATAGTGATACTCTAATCCAAGTTCTTTTTCGAGCAATGTTGAAAACTTGACGTTTTCACCAAGAAAAGTTTTTTTTTCGTAAATCGTTTTAATTATGAAGTTTTTAATCTTCTCAATCACTTTAGCTTTCTTGTCTTCAATCAACTCGAAGCCGTTTCTTTCCAACGCTTCTTTTATTGCCTTCAGAGGCAGTTTGTTTAATGGCAGAGCAGTTTCTACTTCACCTAAAGAAATATTTCGAACGTTTACTTTTAATTTGGTTAACTCATCTTTAACAACTTTGATGCATCGGTTGCAGACCATATTCTTTACGTACAGAATATTTCCAGTGGTTTCAGGACGGTTCACTTGGCGTGTTTATCCTTTCGATCCTTTACACTTAAAACATGAAAATCATTTTCATCTTGTTCATCATATTTGCTGATGATGTCCTCATCGAGCGACTTCAATGATTCACTTGTTTTCTGTGCGGGTTGTAATTCTTCTTTTGATTCAGTCTTTTTGTTTTTAACAGGCTGAAGCTCTTTGATAATTTGCAATCTCTTTGAATGACCAGTTTTCCCCGACTTAGTTTTCCTAGAAGTTGATTGCTCTTTAGCCGATTCTTTTCTATGATTTTCTTTTTGTCGAGAATCTTCTTTCGCACTAACTTTTTTTATTACCGGTTGCGGCAAAAGCTCATCATTGTTTTGAACTTGCCGAATTAACGGAACGACAACTGGTGACATATTTCTTTGTTCGTTATTTGACGCATGTTGATCCAGAGTTCCATTTTTGAGTTTATTGCGGAAAGAAATATATGATATGATTAGTGTCGCAATTGCTAGAACTGCTACAACCTTTAGAATTGTATATATGAACGGTACTAATTCCATAATTTAAAATAGGAAATAATCACCTTCTCAACAATGATGCGGAAACTTGTTTCGGTTGAAATTAGATTACTGTGCCTGACGAAGAAGAGATGTATCCATCGGAACAAAATTCGATTCAGTATTATTGTCGTAATAACTGAATAGATTGGCTTCAACCATTTTGTCTCGTTCGTAGCTCTGATGATTTGACTCGCGCGGCAACTCCGATGTCTTTCTAAACGAATTTGACTCATTCATTATTTCAAGACGGGTTGTTCTCAAACTGGTTCTTTCATT
>JAMCWE010000270.1 GCA_023475265.1 Bacteroidota bacterium | reverse complement strand
CTGAGATGTAAGATCAGCTTTAAAAGTGTATGTGCCGGTATTATGTGAGAAATGCCAATTTTGTGTTCCGCCGGTATATAAAGCATTGCCACCAACCTGAGAGAATCTGTCTATTGTAACATATCTTGGATCCAATGGATCGGCATAAACATATTGCTTTGCATCTGTTGTATAAGATGAAGCTAACAAATCCAGAAATGTAGAGGGGCTAAACACGTGAGTATAACTTATACTTCCAAGTAAACTATAATCATGATTTGTATAGTTGCCATCTGGATCTAAGATGAACATGTGATCGTAATTTTCATAATCATGTTTTTGATATAATCCTTCAACCACAATACCCTTGCCTTGTCCAACTTTGAAAACCAATTTTCCTTGAAGTGTAAGTTGTCTTGAAAAATTCATCGGCACATCTTTATTATCACCGGTAGCTCCGATATACCAATTGTCAGGATTATCGGAAGAAAAGTTTGATGAATCCTGCGGAGTAAACATTCTTTTACCGTAAAGAAATCCGTCATCGCTCAAATATCTTGCTGAAGTAAAAAATTTTATAAATTCATTTGTTGCTGGAATTGGTCCACTCAAGCTTCCTTGTACATTATAAGTTCTAAAAGGATTAACGCCTCCCATGTATTGGAATAAATTTGTTCTTGTTGTAACATAATCTCCGGCGTAAGTTGAAAAACTTCCTGAATAATGATTATCAGGAATTTTTGTAATTTGATTTACAACTCCAGACATTGCCTGTCCGTATTCAGCGTTGAATGTACCGGTTATTACTTGTAATTCCTGGATGCTATTAGTCGAGGCTTCCATAGTTGATTCGCCTGAATATACATCATTTACAGAAACGCCATCGATTAAATATTTAACTTCACCAATTCTTCCGCCTCTGAAATGACCATCAACAACTCCAGCTTGAAGATTAATTACAGATTGAACATCTTCAACCGGTAACATTGAAATGCTGCTTCCACTAATACTAGATTGTGTAGAAGTTAGATCTTTTTGAACTAACGGTTTTGAAGCGGTAACAACTACAGTCTGTACTTGAACTGCCTGTTCACTCATTTCAAAATCTAATCTTGTTGTTTGGTCAGCAGAAACGCGAACATTTTTTACAGTGATCGGTGCATATCCTATTTCAGATGCTCTTACTTCATAAACTCCCGGCGGAATATTAATTATGAAGTAGCTGCCATCTACATCTGAAGCGCCTCCCATACTTGTACCGACAATAACGATATTTACACCGATCAAAGGTTCTTTCGTTTTAGCGTCAAGAACTTTACCGGCAATTTTTCCTGTTGTACCAGCAAAAATTATTGATGAAAATAATGCAGATGTTAAAAAACTAATTGTTAAAATTTTTAATGAATGGTAAAATATATTCATATCTCTTACTCTTGCTTGTTTTTAGATTTTTCTATAGCAAGCGGTTTTTGCAACATACTGAAGTATTGATCTTCAATTTAATTAATGATTATAATGTTGGACTCATCCTCAATAACAAGGATGAGTCTAACAATAAGAGAATTATTTTAGAAGAATCATTTTCTTAACTTGATTTTGACTGCCAGCAATTACTCTGTAAATATAAGTACCGCTTGAAACTTGCTTTCCAAAATTATTATCGCCATTCCATACTACCTCATGTACTCCGGATTTTTGATCTGAATTTATGAGAGTTTTGATTTCGCGACCGAGCATATCATAAATTATAACTTTTACTGCAGTTTCCTTCGGTAAATTGTAGCTGATTGTTGTTGTAGGGTTAAACGGATTCGGATAATTCTGGAATACTTTAAATGAAGCAGGTATTAAACGATTTAAATCATTCACAGCAGTTGGTGCAGATGTTTTCTGAATCGTCAAGTCATCAAAATAAACTGTACCGGTAAAAGTTGAATAAATATGAATTCGAGCTTCCATACCAATAGGAGCGGGGCTGCTTTGCACTTGGAATGTTACAAAGAATTGAGTCCAATCAAATGAAGTAACACTTGGCAGAGTAAACACAGAGTCAGGACCGTTCCCATCCCATCCATCATTATTTCCTAGCTTAGTGAAGAATTGAGGTGTAATACCAACGCCCCAAGTTCCCGGATGCGCCGCAGCAGAATCTGGTAAAAGATTACTTGCCTTAATCCAAACTCCAACCTTAATAAAATCTCCAGGTTGAATTGTTGAATCAATATAGCTGAAAGGCATTCTATGAATACTTATAAAGCCGTCTCGTGAATCTCTTCCAACCGGCATAACAAATTTCAAAGAATTATTACCACTATGTGCTGCTTCATTAGTAACAATTGTATTTTCAAAACCAGCGTTTAATAATCCATCATTTCCGCCATTAGGCGGCATCCAATAATAGTAACCAGTTGGTACACCCAATTGTGAGTTCCAATCCTGTCCAGCCCAATTACCGCCTCTACCGTTAAAGATGAAATTATCCGCCCAAACAGTACCTGTTGCATTTCTACCGCCGACAAAACTAATTATCATTTTCCAAGCATCTTTTGGAAGTGCAACTTGTCCCACAGCCGTTGTATCTGCTAACCAACCAGTGCTTGTTGATTTACTTTGATCAATTGGTAATTGAATAGAACCAATTAAAGATCCGGCACTATCATAGAATGTATATGCTATATACCATTTCTGATCATCTGATGTTGGATTAGTATTAACATTTAGTGTTTTCACCCAGGCACCAAAAAGTAAATCAACATTTGCAGGAATAGTCGATGACCAAAGATCGCACATGTTTTCCGAGACCCACGCAGCGGAATCGCTAGTTAAACCTTTTTGGATTTTAATTGAATGTCCCATTGATACAGATTGATCCGTTGCCCAAGACATAATACTACCGCCTGGATTATTTCCCATGTACCAATAAGAAGGTTCAGCACCTTCGAATCCTGCAATTTCAGATAAAGTTGGATTAGTAACTTTTGTAACACTTACATCATCAAAATATACAGTTCCGGTAAATGTGGAATAAATGTGTAAACGAATTTCCATTCCTGCAGTTGCTGGATTAGTTGGAACCGGAACATCAACTGAATATTGAGTCCAATCAAAAGAAGTAGCATTTGGAAATGTAAATTGATAATCATTACCGGTTCCATCCCAACCATCATTATTGCCAAGCTTTGTAAAAAATTGCGGAGTAATTCCAACTGCCCAAGTAGATGGATGTGCAGCAGCAGAATCCGGAAGTAAATTACTTGCTTTAATCCAAACACTTAGTCTAATAATATCACCTGGTTTAATTGTTGGATCTATTGCACTAAATGGTAATCTATGTGTACTGATAAACCCATCCCGAGAATCTCTTCCAGCAGGCATTACAAATTTCAATGAATAACTTCCGCTGTGTGAAGCTTCATTTGTAACCACAGTGTTTTCATAACCAGCATTTAACAGGCCGTCATTTCCTCCGTTTGGAGGCATCCAGTAATACCATCCGGTTGGTACTCCTAATTGTGTGTCCCAATCTTGACCAGCCCAGTTACCGTTTCTTCCTGTAAAAATAAAATTATCTGCCCACACAGTTCCGGTAGCATTTTTACCGCCAACAAAACTAATAATCATTTTCCAAGCTGTAACCGGTAATGAAACTTGACCAACTGCAGTTGTATCTGCTAACCATCCGGTACTAGATGCTTTGGTTTGGTCAATAGGAAGTTTAATTGTACCAATCAGCGAACCAGCACTATCATAAAAAGAATATGCGATATACCATTTCTGATCATCCGAAGTTGGGTTTACATTTACATTTTGTGTCATTATTGAAGCGCCAAAAAGTAAATCAACATTTGCAGGAATTGTTGGCGACCAAAGATCGCACATATTATTTGAAACCCAAGCTGCCGAATCTGACGTTGCATTTTTTTGGATTTTTATTGAATGCCCCATCGAAACGAATTGGTCAGTAGCCCATGTAAGCGTACTACCTGTTGGTTGATTTCCAATATTCCAATAAGAAGGTAAATTGCTTTCGAAGCCAGCAATTTGCTTTAATGAATAATTGGATTGTGCTTGAAGATTGAACTGAACAAACAACAAGCTGACAAGGGAAACAACCATCGGGAAACACCAAGAATGTCCGATTTTTTTCATAGTGAACTCCTTTATTTTGGTTTTATTTGATATTTTGTTACAGATGAGTTTCTGGGTTGAGATAGAATCTTCTCTAGATTTTCTAGATTTGAAATAATTGGCTTTAACTTAATTGGATTTATTTTACCGCTGACTAAAAGTTCTATTGCCCGGGGAAATGTAAAAGGATTTAAAAGCGAACCTTTAATAGAAAGTTCTTTTAAGAAAAAATCTTGCAAATTAATATTTATAGAATCTTTCTTTGGTGATAATCCGAAAATAACTAACCTGCCTCCTCGTTTAGGTAAGTTTGCAGCAATGTTTACAGCACTGCTATTACCGACGCATTCAATAACTACATCGGGGCCACCAGACGTTAAATCAGAGATTTGATTTAACATTTCGTTTGAGTTTGGATCAAAAACAAAATCTGCACCAAGTTGTTTTGCGATTTCTCTTTTTTCTGTTACAGGTTCGATTAATAAAATTTTTGAAGCGCCGGAAATTTTTGCTAACTGAAGCATTAACAAACCAATTGTACCGCCGCCAACAATTGCAACAGTTTCTCCAGGTTTAATTTCTGCTTGATCTATACCTCTCACACAACAAGAAAGCGGTTCAGCAAAAGCAGCAGCTTCAAATGGAAATTCTTTGGGTAGTAAATATGCTTGAGATGACGGCACAATAGAATACTCAGCAAAGCCGCCGTTTAAGCTTACGCCAAGCGCTTTAAGATTTTCACAAAAATTTATTTTTCCATTTCTGCAGTACTGGCATTCGCCACAATATATATTTGGATCTATTGCAACATTATCACCAATATTTAACTCAACAACCTCGTTACCTTTTTCTACAATTGTGCCTACAAATTCGTGACCTGGAATTAACGGTGGTTTGGAATAGGAGTCACCTTTATAAATGTGAAAGTCAGTTCCACATAAACCACAAATATTAACCTTAATTACAATTTCATTTTTATCAGGTTTCGGCAATGAATATTCTTTTAATTCGAGTTTAAAAGGTTCGTTTAATATTGCTGCTAACATAATTTTAAGTTAAAAATAGATTTATAACTTTTTAGTTGATTGTCTGACTACTAGCTCAACATTAACTAATATTTTTTTATGAATTTTCTTATGATCTTTAACTAATGAAGAAATAAGTCTCATAGCTTCTACACCCATTTCCATCTTTGGAACTCTAATAGTACTTAATGGAGGGTTAACAGAATTCTCAGAAACCACATCATCAAATCCAATTACTGAAATATCATTTGGAATTTGTTTACCAATATCTTTTAAATATTGAATAACACCCACTGCCATCGCATCATTACAAGCAAAGACAGCCGAAATGTCTTTATTTATTGAAAATATTTTTTTTGCGGCATTATATCCGTTGATACGAGCTGGATAATCTTCTTCCGTATTAATTAATCTTTCATTCAAAGACATACTAGCCTTTTCAAGAGCCAATTTATATCCATTAAATCTATCGTTAATACTTGGGTGTTCAATATCTCCTCCTATGAAAGCAATCTTCTTGTGGCCAAGTTCTACTAAGTGTTGAGTGGCTAGCATACCACCATGTAAATTATCCACTGCAACTATCGATACTTTTTTATTAGATGGAGAATAATCAACAAACACAATTGGTATATTATAATTACTTAGTTTATCTATTAATAGTGAAGGAACTTTTCCTGCAATGATCATCCCATCAACATTTCTTTCTAAAATAAATCTTGGTAAAGAATCACCTTCATGGAAATTAGAATCTATCGTTGTTAACAGGACATACAATTCATTCTCTCTTGCCTCAAATTCAGTTCCCATAAAAATTTGAGTATAGAATGGTTCAGTTCTTAAAAAGTGATCATGAGTTAAAATAAATCCTATATTGCCTGTTTTTCTGGAAACTAATCCTCTTGCTGATCTTGAAGGATGATAGTTTAACGCAGTTATTGCGTCCAAAACCTTTTGCTTAGTTTCCATTGATATTCGTTTATGATTATGAATAACTAATGAAACAGTAGCTATTGATACATTAGCTGCTTTTGCGACATCTTTTATTGTTGGATTTGCCATATTTGGTTAAACGTTTAACTAACCGCAAATATATGACAAACGTTTTACTCTGTCAAGTGTCTGACCTTTTAAATTTTCACTTAGAGTGATCTAACTAATCAATTTTTTAATTTTTAATTTCTATTAAGTATTTTATGATGAGCGGTTTTGATAAAAAACTTAAAATATGGAAGTTAACGCTCAGTTTTATTTTAAAACAAATCTTAATTATAAAATGAAAAAAAATATTTACTATTTTTTCTTTTTGATCTTGTGGATATTTACAATTAAAATCTTACCTCAAGAAAATTATAATCCACAAGAAACTTTTGATCCTAATTTCAATAACCAACCTGGAACTTTTTATCGAAACGGCGATGGAGAACCCGGACATGGATATTGGCAAAATCGGGCTGACTACAATATTGAAGCAAGCCTTAATGAAGTGAATAATTCAATTGATGGGAAAGTTGAAATTATTTATACAAATAATAGCCCCGATAATTTGAATTATGTCTGGCTTCAATTGGATCAAAATCAGCTAAGCGATAGCTCCAGAGGTGAACTAACTTCACCACCAAATTTAAGCGGGAAAAATTTCAATGGCGGATATAAAATAAAATCAGTTAAGATAGAACTAAATGGTAAAAAGCTAGATGCCGACTATATTATTAGTGATACACGAATGCAAATTAGACTCCCTCAATTTTTAAAAGCAAAAGGCGGTCTATTAAAAATAAATATTGAATATTCATTTGACATTCCTCCACAAGGATTGGGTAGATGCGGTTATATGCAAACGAAAAATGGAATCATTTATGACATTGCCCAATGGTACCCGCGTATGGAAGTTTATGATGATATTAAAGGATGGAATTCGCTTCCCTTCTTAGGCTCAGGAGAATTTTTTCTGGATTACGGAAATTACGATTACAAAATTAATGTTCCGTGGAATATGATTGTCGTCGGCTCAGGCGAATTAGTAAATCCATATGAAGTATTAACAAAGGAAGAAATTTCTCGTATTAAGCAAGCTCAGCAAAGTGATAAAACTGTTTTCATTAGAATGGCAAATGAAATTACCGAATCATCTTCTCGACCAGTACATAAAGGAAGATTGACATGGCATTTTAAAATGAATAATTCTCGTGATGTTTCCTTTGCCGCTTCAGCTGCATTCATATGGGATGCAGCAAAAATTAATTTACCAAGCGGTAAAAAATCATTAGCTATGTCGGTTTATCCAATTGAGAGTGCCGGCGATAGTGCTTGGGGAAGATCCACAGAATATTTAAAAAGAAGCGTTGAAATATTTTCTAAACATTGGTTCGAATACCCTTATCCAAACGCTGTAAATGTTGGCGGCCCGGTTGGAGGTATGGAATATCCTGGCATTGTATTCTGCAGCTGGAGAGCTAAGAGAAAAAATATGTGGATGGTTACCAATCATGAAATTGGACATAATTGGTTTCCAATGATTGTTGGCTCAAACGAAAGAGAGAATGCTTGGATGGATGAAGGCTTTAATACGTTTATCGATATATACAGTTACAAAGATTTTAATAATGGTGAATACTATCCAAAGCGCGACGGCGAATACGCACCCAAAGGAGGAAACCCTGCTAGAGAAATTGTTGATGTTATTCTCAATCCAAAATCTCTACCGATTATGACTTATGCAGATAATATTCCTGGACAATTAGTTCACCCATTAGAATATTTTAAAACTGCTTTTGGATTAGTAATGCTTCGTGAAAATGTACTTGGCCATCAGAGGTTTGATTATGCATTCAGAACTTATATTAATAGATGGGCATATAAGCATCCTTCTCCTACAAATTTCTTCCGAACGATGAATGACGCTTCTGGTGAAGACTTAAATTGGTTTTGGAAAGAATGGTTTGTTAAAAATTGGAAACTTGATCAAGCAGTAAAAAATGTTAAATATGTTAACGGTGATCCTTCAAAAGGTTCTCTGATTACAATTGAAAATAAAAATAAAATGGTTATGCCGGTTATTGTTGAAGTAAAAGAAAAGAATGGAAAAGTTGGAAGAGTAAATTTACCGGTTGAAATTTGGCAGCGTTCCGGTGAATGGACATTTGAATATAATTCCACAAGTTTGCTTGATTCAGTTATAATCGATCCTGATCAAACACTGCCTGATATTGATCTTTCGAATAATACATGGACTTCAAGTTCAATTAATTCAAAATAAATATTTGGTAAAATTCTTTTAAACTATTTGACCTTTATTGATGACTAATAAAGGTCAAATTATTTTTTTAAGCCAATAAATTTTAATGCTCTATCAATTTAATATCTTCGGCTTTTCAAATCAGAAATCAATCCTAAATTCCTTCTAACTAATCTGTGAGATGTTATGAAAAACATTTTTACTTTTCTCGTTTTAATTATTTGCTTTTTAACGTTAGAACAAATTTCTGCTCAAGATAAAAGCAAATATGATCCGCACAAAACATTTGATCCAAACTTTTTAACAAGTCCCGGAACCGTGTACAGAAGCGGCAGCGGTGCGCCTGGACCCCAATATTGGATTAACCGTGCCGATTATGTTATTAAAGTTTCTTTGGATACTGCTAAAAAAGAAATTTCCGGAAGCGACGAAATTACTTACACGAATAATAGTCCTGATCAATTAAACTATCTTTGGCTTCAGCTTGATCAGAACATGTTCAAAGAAGATTCTCGCGGTTCATTAACTTCTCCTTATGGTGGCTATAGATTTGGCGGTAAAAATTATACTGATGGTTATAATTTAAAATCAGTAAAAATTATTGAAAATGGAAATACTTCGGATGCAAAATATGTTGTTACCGATACCCGGATGCAGATTATTCTGCCTAAACCGTTAAATTCTAAAGGCGGCAAAATTAAAATTGCGATAGATTATAATTTTACAATTCCTCAAAACGGTTCTGACCGAATGGGATATTTATCTACAAAGAACGGAATCATTTTTGAAGTTGCACAATGGTATCCGCGCATGGAAGTTTATGACGATGTAGTTGGATGGAACACTCTTCCCTATCTCGGTGCAGGAGAATTTTATTTAGACTATGGTAACTTTGATTTCTACATTACTGTCCCTTCAGATCAAATAGTTGTTGCCTCTGGATTGCTGCAAAATCCAAAAGTCGTATTAACTAAAACTGAAATTGAAAGACTTGATGCAGCTTCTAAAAGCGATAAGACAGTTTATATAGTTAAACCAGATGAAATTCACAGCGCTAAAATTCGTCCGGCACAAAATGGAAATCTAACTTGGCATTTCAAAATGGAAAATGCCCGCGATGTTTCCTGGGCTAGTTCAAATGCTTTTGTTTGGGATGCAGCAAAAGTTAATTTACCAAGCGGAAAAAAAACTCTTGCGATGTCTGTTTATCCAATTGAAGTTTCGGCGGATTCTGCCTGGGGAAGATCAACTGAATATGTAAAAGGTACATTAGAAATAAATTCAAAGTTATGGTATGAATATCCTTATCCGGTTGCTGTTGATGTTGCCGGAATTGTTGGAGGAATGGAATATCCCGGAATTGTTTTTTGCGGCTGGCGCGCTAAAGGCGAAAGACTTTGGGGCGTTGTTACTCATGAATTCGGACATACCTGGTTCCCGATGATTGTTGGTTCCAATGAACGCGAATATGCCTGGATGGACGAAGGCTTCAATACTTTTATAAATATTTATTCCACGAAGTACTTCAATAATGGTGAATACAAACCTCGAAGAAATAATTCAAGAATGTTTGTCAATTTTCTTAAAAGAGTAGGCACTGAACCAATCATGACTTATCCGGATGATCTTCCATCCAATCAATTAGGACTTGACGCTTACTTTAAGCCAGCACTTGGATTAAACATTCTCCGAACTTATGTTCTTGATTCTACAAGATTTGATTATGCATTTAAAACTTATATAAATCGCTGGGCTTACAAACATCCGACTCCAAAAGATTTTTTCAGATCAATGAATGATGCAGCAGGCGAAGATCTTAATTGGTTCTGGAAAGAATGGTTTTATAAAAATTGGAATCTCGATCAAGCTGTAAAAGATGTAAAGTATATTGATAGTGATCCATCAAAAGGCGCTTTAATTACAATTGAAAATTTAAACAAGATGGTAATGCCGGTAACAGTTGAAGTAAAAGAGAAAAATGGTAAATCGGGCAGAGTTAATTTACCCGTTGAGATTTGGGAACGCTCAGGCGAATGGACATTCAAATATGATTCATCTAGTTTGATAGATTCAGTTATTGTAGATCCGGATAAAATTTTACCGGATGTTAATCCTCAAAATAATGTTTGGACTTCAGGAATTGAACATTCTAAATAAAGGATTATTTGATTAGTCCTTGAATCTTGAATAAAATAAAAAAGTATTTATGCAAAGCGCCCCGATAGAATCGTATAAGCGTCAACCTAATGTGCAGGAAATTTGGAAACGTTTCATTTCCCCGACAGGGGAAAAATATTCTAGCCGTGGATAACTCCCACGGATAAAATACAACATAAATAGGTCTTACTCTGAAAGAGTAGAATAATAAGATGCCGTTTTATTTCACTCTTTCAGAGTTGGCAATCTACCGGTTAATCTATTATGCCGGGGTATTACCCCGACCTAGTTTATCTGACCCTGGCGGGGTCAAAAGATTGTGGATAAAAGAATTATGAAGAATTTTAGCAAAATAAAGTTGACGCCTATGCGATAGAATCGGGACAGGCGCCGGGCAAATAACGTAGCGCAGTTACTCTTTGCGCCGTGTCTGCCGTTCGATTGATTTATACTGATGAAAAAATAAATCTTTTTATAGAATATTATTGACTTTAAAAACTAATATGAATAATATTCTTACAACAGTTAAAACAATTTTTGAACAGGGCTTTTAATAGTGCGCATTCATCTTAAGATTACAAACTGCAAAAACAAATTCGACTGACTTAAAGAATTAATTGTAAAGGTGAGAACTTTCACAGGGGCAATTAATTCTTAAAACCGGGGTTCATCTCTATTTATGAAATTTATTTCCAAGTTCAATTAAAAATTAAAAATAGATTCGGCGTTACTTACTAGATAAAAGATTTGTTCCGTTGAGATTCGATGCAGACTTACCTGAGACAGGAAGGAAGAAGAGCTATTTAGTTTTGTTCTTTGAAGTATTGAAGCTCAAAGCCTGAGGAGAGTCGTTTGGTAGTCATTAAGTGGTCTTTGTTCAACTGCGATGAATGACAATCGAATGATGCGAACTTGCCTGCAGTAGGAAGGGCGAATGACTAATAACAAATTTCCTTTCCGAATTACGAATATAGCATTAGCTAAGTTGTTTGGACAATCAAAAATACGTCATGTACTTTCAGCTAAGCAATTTGTACTGTGGGGAATGGTGCGTGCATATTGCGCGAAGCCATTTGTCACGCAAGAAGCGGAGCGTGCACTTTGCGCGAAACCGTTTTACATTCCATTATTGAGAAAAGTTCATCTTGAAATGAAATAAATCAGCTTGAAAAGGGGCATGCACTTTCTGCAATCACACGTGCACTGTGCGCAATGATTCATGTACTTTATGCGAAGCGTTCTGAAATTCCCGCGACGTGCCGTGAAATCTACCCGACGGCTTTTGGGCTCAATTTTTACTGTAAAAACTTCAATTTATGATCATTTTATGACTTTGCAGCATAATTTACCGGCAGCATTGTCAGTAATTAAAAATCATTCATTTAATAAAACGGAGAGAGAAAAATGAATCTAAGACAAAGTGCATTCGTTAGCAAAATGAAAGACTTGGTTACCTTCTTTGCATTGCAAACTGTTAAGGTTGCTACAATTACTGCTTTTAAGGAAGCAGCGGATGAAATGGCAACTCTCGTTGTGGAAGTTGAAAAAGCTGACCAGAGCCGTGAGACCACAACATCCGGGCAGGCTAAAATAATTGCAGCCGCAAAGCTGACAGCCGTAAAAGCTATTTTCCGCATTGCGACAGTTTTATCGACATTTGCTTACAAGAACAAAAAGCTCGACCTCTGTGCAAGAGTAACAAAGCATGAGTCCGATTTTGCACACTTAAGCGAAAGCGAGTTGGTAAAGGAAGGCAAAGAAATAATTAGGCTTGCGGAGGAAAACCAGGCAGGCTTGCCCTCGCATGGCTTAAAGGAAACCGAAATAGCAGATGCAAAGGCAGCCGTTGAAGGCTTCGAGAATTCATTAACCGACCGCGGAACGAAGGATACACAAAGCATAGGCGAAACAAAGTCCGTGTACGAAATAATCGCACAGATGAAGCAGCTCCTTAAAAACGAGCTTAATATACATGCGAAAAAATTCATTGAGGACGATCCTGAGTTTTACGACGGGTACAAATACAACGCCACGGTAGTTTATCATCCTGCGCATCATAAAACCGATGCGGCTAAAACTACCGATACGACAGGTACACAGGCAAAGTAAACCAGCGGTTAAATAAAGAAATGAATTAATAAACTTTTTGAAAGTAATCTTTTATTCTTCATTCTATTATACATGTTAAATTTAAAAAGCCATAAATACCCATTGATTAGGCAATACGATAGAATAGACTGCGGCCCGGCATGTCTGTTAAGCATATTAAAATATTATAATGGAAATACGTCATTAGTACATATGAGAGAATTATGCAATACCGGGACCAATGGAAGCACTATGTTCGATATTATAAGCGCGGCTAAAGAAATTGGCTTCGATGCATTCGGTGCTGAGGGTGAATATGAAGATTTAATGAAAGAAGAAATGCCTTGTATAGCTCATATTATTCTCGATGGGAAATTGAATCACTTTATTGTTATTAATAAAATTAATGATAAAGAAGTGTACATAGGTGATCCGGGAAAAGGCAGATATTATTTATCAAAAGAGAAATTTCTGGAACTTTGGAAAACCAAATCTGTTGTTTTGTTAAAACCTGAAAGAGAACTTTTAAATGTCGAATCGCCTGCCTGGTATAATTGGGTGATATCGTATATTAAAAAAGAAGACACCTGGGTATATCAATCGATATTTTTAGGAATGGTATATACGATTATTTCTCTTTTAACTTCTGTTTTTGTGCGAATAATAATTGACAAATATATACCCGAACAAAAAATCTGGAAGGTTCTTTACACAGGTCTCTTTTTAGTTGTTTTACTCGGCATTAAAGTAATAGCCGGGTTTTTAAGACAACGCTTTTTAGTAGAGCTTAACAGGAAAATAAGCATAAACATTAATGCTGATTTTATATCTCATATTTTCAAACTGCCGAAAAAGTTTTTTGACACAAGAAAAACCGGGGACATTACGGCAAGAATAAATGACGCTTTGAAAATTCAGCAGGCAATTTTGCAGATTACAGGTAAAACGGCAATAGATTTACTAGTAATAACTATTTCATTCATATTCCTTTTTCAATTCTCGGTTGCACTAGCTTATGTTGTTGCTTGTGCCGCACCAATCTATTTGGCAATGATGATTTACGGTTCATTAAAACTGAAATTTCATCAAAGGGAAGTAATGAAGAATTATTCTTTTGTTGAAGCATCATATATAGACTCATTAAAAGGAATAGATGAGATTATTAGTTTTAATGCCTCAAATTACTTTACAAACATTAATAAATCACTTTTTAGAATATTCCAGGAAAAGGTTAAATCTCTGGGATTATTACAAGCAAATTTAGGTTTTGCTTCGGAAGGATTCGGTGTATTAGTATCTATTTCAATGTTGATTTATGGCGCTGTACTGGTGATTAATAAAAATATAATGCTTGGTCAAATGATGGCTTCCTTTTCCCTTTTCGGTACTATTATGCCTTCAATAAATAGTATGGTGGATTCTCTTGTCGGATTACAGGGCGCTTCAATTGCTTCTCAAAGACTTATGGACTTATTTTTAGTCCAGACTGAAAAAACAGAAGGGAGCGAGATGCTGCCTGAATGGAGAGGATTAGAATTAAGGAATGCAAGCTTTGGCTGGAACACAAGAAGCAGTTTATTCGCCAACGTAAATATGCAGATACCCAAAGGTAAAATCACTGCTCTTTATGGCCCTAATGGCAGCGGAAAAAGTACAATAGTCCAAATTCTACAAAGAAAGTATATGCATCAACATT
>JAMCWE010000045.1 GCA_023475265.1 Bacteroidota bacterium | reverse complement strand
GCTTTTGAATCAAGATAAATATGAAAGCCGGTTGGATAAGAATTAACATAAACATATCCATTTGGAGGAGGCGCATCCGGCGGGCTGACGGAGACATCTTTAGTGCAGGAATAAAATGAAATTCCGGCAATTAAAATAATTAAAGTAAACAGGCAAACGTTTTTAAATATTTTTTTATTTTCAATCATCAATAATAACCTAAAGCCTTTAAATATTCGGCAGTGAATTTGATATAAAAGTCGGTTCTGACAAATGATCCAAAAATTCCAAAGCCGCCGGTAATGTCTGAATAATCCGGCTGATCTAATCTAACCGTAAAAGCGTCTACACCGGTTTGAATAGAGGAATAATAAGTTGTAAGGTTTTCATCATACACAATCATCTGAACATCAATATTGGCAATTGTGTATTGTAATTTATCGTTGTTGCCTTCCGGAATTTCATTCAGCGCTCTATTGATTGTTGCCAGATCAATAGTAAAGAAAGTAACTTTTGTTTGTGCCGGATAAATTGGTGTAGAATTTCCATTATCATAATAAAGCGGCACTTCCTTCTCGCGCTTCTCCGTAGAACCTTTAACATAATAAGTTATTACAACTCTCGGATGATATAAAATATTAGGAATCTGTTCCCACCCAATATAGATATAATTTCTTCCATCGGCCGGCGGAATAGTTCTATCATCTTGGCTGCTGAAGAAGCCATAACTTTGTACATCCGGTAATTTTGTTGTGGATTGCAAAAGTAAACCATTCGGCAGCACAGCTTCAATATCAATATATTCTCCCGGCTGAGGCTGTAGATTATTTACGTAATAACAATGAACTGAATCTTTGTATTGCGAAGTGTCGGTTCGTAAAATTGTCGTATCTCTTAGTTCGTAAAGTGTATCTCTGTACCACATATTAACTTCAGCGCCAATAACAGCCGGGTCATTCGTATTTGATAAAGGATTTAATCCGTCTGAAGGTTGATAGCTTTTTGTTAGAGTAATAAGTTGAACCGAAGCATCATTCCGCATAATTCCGGTAAGCGCATATCTTTGCCTAAATGGAGCGTTAGGATTTAACGGAACATCACATGAGTAGAAAACAACAGGCAGAATAAAAATAATTTTAAAGAAAAATCTTTTCATATTTCAATTTTCAAAGTTGCAGTTGGTAAAAACGGAAGCATATTTACTATTTCGCCGGTATCACGTTTGAAGTAAAATAAATTTTTTCTGTTATAAACATTTATTATGCTGATATCGAAACTGAATTTGAAATCAGATATAGTAAACTTTTTAGATAAGCTTAAATCTAATCGATGATAATCCGGAAGCCTTCCCAGATTTTTGTCAGCCAGGATAGCGTAAGGTTTATAATCTTCTAAAATTGACCAATCAGCATAAAGATCGTTGAAATAAAATTTATTATAATATCCCATATTCTGAGTAAATGGAAGCCCGGAATTTAATACCCAGATAGCAGATGCTTCCCAGCCTTTACCAAGGTTTGCGCTTAAAATTAAATTTAATGCATTACGAACATCATATCTAGGATAGTAAAGCCAGCCGGCTACGTCTTTATACGTCCAGCTTAATGAATAGGAACCAGTAAAGCTAAAGGGATTTCCAATAAAATTTAAAAGGAATTCCCAGCCATAAGACTCGCCGCTAGCAGCAACAAGATCGGGATCGCTGTCGGTTATTTTGTTGTCATTTAAAGTCGGAATGTTTTGCATTACTTTATAATAACCTTGAATATCGAGAGATAAATTTTCCGTAAAATCTGTTTTCATTCCGATTGTATAATGAATAGCTGATGAAGGTTTAAGATAACTTGGAGTAATTATCCAAGGTTCGAAGAGAGAAATAATTTCATTCTCGTCTGATAGTGTGGTTACTTGTTGAGTGTAGATTCCCCAAGCTGCTTTCAAAGCTATTTGAGGAATTACGCGATAAGTTAAGCTCAATCTTGGTCCAAATTGGAAAGTGCTTCCTGGAGCTTGCGATAAGCCGGTTAAATCCAAAGCAGTTCCAATATTTGCGCCGAAATCATCGAATCGCATTAACTTATAAAGAGCATAGATATTAATATTCGTTCCGTGAGAACCAATGTCGGAAGTAGCGCCTAAAGAATTTTCTAATAATAATTTTGTATCAAGGTCCTGAACATTTAATCCAACTTCCATTTCATCTTTTGAGTCATAAATGTATGTGAAGCTGGTTTTGAGAGAAAGATCATTCACTTGATTTGTTTTCGGCTTTGCACTTGAAAGATTCGGAGTAACAGCGCCGTTAAAATTACTCCAGTTTAAAGCCATATTAAAGAATAAAGGTGAATCTGTTATTTGGGACCAGTCAACACCGAAAATATTATTGTACCAATTAATGTTTTCGATAAGAGGATTTGTACTTTCAATTTTATCGCCGCTTGAAAATCCTTGAATAACAAATTTTGATCCTTTAATGAAATTTGGATTTTCATAATTCAGCTTATAAGAAAGGTCATAAAAATTTATCGGGACATCTTTTTCGTCGAGAAACTTTTTCAATATTTCTGTTGAAAAACTTTTCCTCCCTGTCACAATAAATGATCCATAAGGAATCGGCCCTTCAACCAAAGCTTTGCCGGAAAGAAAGCTTGCGCTTGCCTTTGCACCAAAATTATTTTTATTGCCGTCTTTAGTAATGATGTTGAGAACAGAAGAAAGTCTGCCGTTATACTGTGCTGGAAATCCTCCTTTATAAAATTCAATACTGTTGATCATATCAGGATCAATAACACTAAAAATTCCCAGAGCATGAAACGGATTATAAATTGTAGCACCGTTTATCAGTACAAGATTTTCATTGCTGGGGCTTCCTCGAACATAATATCTTGCCGATACATCTCCGGTTGATTGAACTCCGGGAATATATTGAAGTGAGCGGAAGACATCCGATTCAACGCCTTTGGGTAGCATCTCCAATTCTTTAATTGAAATTCTTTGAAGGCCGATGTCAGTTGCATTTTTTTCAATTGTTCTTTCACCAACGCGTTCAACAGGCTTTAATAGTATGCTTGTTGGAATAAGCTTTATTTCAATGTCGGTAATTTTATCCGGAACAATAAACACTTTAATTTTTTTTGTCGCATATCCCACGAACGAAACAATAACATTATAATTTTTTTTTGCTGGAATTGAAGGGATTAGAAAATAGCCGTTTGAATTTGTCGTAGCTCCCATTCTTGTATTTTCAATTATGGCGTTGCAAAATGGAAGCACTTCGCCGTTAGTTGAATCAACCACTATTCCTCTTAAGGATCCTTTTTCCTGAGCTGGTATATCTTGATTAAAAAGAATTGTAATAGATAGAAGAAAAAAGAAGATCGAAAATAAATCACCTTTATTAAAGAAATATTTCTTCATCAACACCTTTCAGAAGATTTAGAACTTCCCCTAACTCCCTTATAGTGAAAGAGGAAATAACTTAGCTGTAAATATATAAATTTTCGGTCATCATAAAACAAAAATTTTATGAATGGTAAAATTAACCAGTTCCATATTTAACTGATCAAAATTTGATTCAATAATTATCTTAATCCTTTTAATTTTATATAATTCTATTCGCTTAGTTATATTTTCTTTACAAAAAATAATTCAAATATTTTTTGTAAAATTTCCGAGATGACCTAATTTTTATCTATTATTATTATAACAAAGTATTTTGTTTATGCCGGTTAAAATTATTTTGAATTTCATAATTTAGATTTAATGAATAAGACTTTAATAATTGCACACCGCGGAGAATCCTATGAAGCTCCGGAAAATACACTTGCTTCGATTAATTTAGCATGGAACAGAGGTGCCGATGCTGTTGAGATAGATGTTCATTTAACAGGAGATAATAAAATTGCAGTAATTCATGACAGCCATACGAATAGAACCGGCGATAGATATAAGAAGATCAAATCGGAAACGCTGGACGAGCTTAAAAAAATAGATGTTGGGAAATTTAAAGGTGAACAGTGGCTGGATGAAAAGATACCTTCGCTTGAAGAAGTTTTTAATACAATACCGGTGGGGAAAGAAATTTTTATAGAAATAAAATGCGGGACAGAAATTATACCTGAGCTTCAAGAAATATTAGTTCATTCCAAACTGAATAAAAATCAGATTAGGTTTATCGGCTTTAATCTTGAAACAATTTCTTCGATTAAAAAAATATTTTTCCAATATGAAGTTTATTGGCTTAGAAATGTTGAACGTAAAAATTTTCTATTTTGGAAATTAAATCCGGATGAATTAATTGAAAAGGTTTTAGATTGCGGACTTGATGGATTGGATATAAAAGGTAACAAGTCTATAAATCAACACTTTGTTGAAAAAGTTAAGAAGGCCGGGCTAAAGCTTTTTGTTTGGACAATAAATAATTCTGATGAAGCTGAAAAATTCCTTAAACTCGGAGTTGATGGAATTACAACCGACCGACCGTTTTGGTTAAAGCAAAGTTTGAAGGTTAGTAATTAAAATTAATCTTACAATCTCTGTCAGCAAATTTTCAATTGAATTTTGCAAGCGCTTCTTTTAATCCATTTAAACATTTTGAAATATTTTCTTCGTTTGAAGTATAACCCATTAAACCTATTCGCCAGATCTTTCCGGCAAGCGTGCCCAATCCCGCACCTATTTCTATATTGTGCTTTTCTAAAAGAAATTTTCGAACTTCTGCTTCATCAATTCCTTCCGGAACGGTAACAGTAATTAATTCCGGAAGTCTTTCGTCTTCATTAACAAAAGTTTTAAGTCCTAATTTTTCTAAGCCGGCAATTACTATTTCGCAGTTCTTCCTATGTCGGTTCCATGAATTTTCTAATCCTTCTTCTTTTAATACAAGCAGCGCTTCATGCAAACCGTACAATGCATTTATCGGTGCTGTATGATGATATGACCTCCTGCTGCCGGTTCCCCAATAACTTGTAATTAAATTTAAATCCATAAACCAGCTTTGCACTTTTGTTTTTCGATTTTTTATTGCGTGCAAAGATCGATCATTAAAAGTAACTGGCGAAAGTCCGGGAGGACACGAAAGGCATTTCTGGCTTCCGGAATATGTAATATCTAAATTCCATTCATCAACTTTAACGGGAATTCCACCAAGAGATGTTACCGTATCGGCTATAGCAATACAATTATATTTATGTGAAATTTCCGCAAGCGCTTTTATATCAGATCGAGCGCCGGTAGAAGTTTCTGCATGAACAAATGCGGTAAGTTTGATATCCGGATTTTGCTTCAATGCATCTTCAAATTTTTGCGGATCAATTGCGCTTCCCCATTGAGCCTCTACCACAACAGGCTGAGCACCGCATCTTTCAACAATATCTTTCATCCTTCCGCCAAATACCCCATTAACGCAAACTAATACTTTCATTCCCGGTTCAATTAAATTTACAAGACAAGTTTCCATTCCTACCGATCCGGGGCCAGATACTGGGAATGTAACTTCATTCTCGGTTTGAAATGTATATCTCAATAATGATTTAATGTCATCCATTAGCTCAATAAATTTTGGATCGAGATGCCCAATTGTTGGTCGTGCCATTGCTTCGAGCACACGCGGATGAACGTTTGATGGTCCGGGTCCCATTAAAATTCTTTGTGGAGGAATAAAAGATTTTGAATTCATTTTTGTTCAACTTTCTAAAAATCTGTTTTGAAAAATTAATTTAGCAGTTTACTTTTCTTTAATATAGAAATAAGATCTTCTTTTTGTGATAAATTCAGAGGAGCTAAAGGTGAACGAGGTTCGCCTCCGAAATAGCCAAGCAAATCCATAGCAGCTTTTAATCCAGGCACTCCGTATTTTGAAGTAACAGCTTTATTTACTGAAATCAAATTCATTTGTAATTTTTTTGCTTCTTCAAGTTTCCCTTGATTTATGTATTCCATTATTTGTACACATTCATTTGCTGCAATGTTTGCGAGCGCTAAAATTCCGCCAGCTGCACCAGCACTTAAACCGGCAAATAAAATTGAAGCTGTTCCAACAATTGTTAAAAAATTTGGTGGAGTGAGATGAATAATTTCAGTAAGATGAGCAATATTTTCGTCACTGTTTTTTATTCCAATAATATTCTGATGCTCTGAAAGTTTTGCAACAGTTTCGGGTTCGATACTAACTCCGGTAAACTTTGGTACATTATAAATGATCAATGGAATTGAAATATTATCAGCGACAGCGGAAAAATATTTTAAGAATGCTTCATGCTTCATCTGCGATTTATAAAACGATGGTGTTAAAATTAAAGCTGCATCAGCGCCAAGTTTGGCTCCATCATTTGAAAGTGAGATTGTTTCCTTAATTGAATCTGATCCGGTACCCGCAATTAATTTTTTATCCTCTGATTTATTCTTTTGCACAAACTCAATCAGCTTAAGTTTTTCATTTCGTGTAAGAAAAACACTTTCACCGTTTGAGCCAAACACAACATAACCGCTTAGATTTGTTTTATTCCATTTGGAAATATTTTCGCCGAGCTTATCAAATGCGATTTCATCATTTATAAATGGAGTTGCAATCGGAGGCATTATTCCTTTTATCATATTTACTTTTTCCCGTTAATAAAAATTTAATTTGAAAAAATATTTTTCAAAACAAAACCAACATTTGCCGGTCTTTCTGCAAGACGACGCATGTACCATGGGTACCAGGCAGAACCATAGCTGATCAAGACTTTAAGCTTATATCCTTCATTTACTAAACGATGCTGTTCGGTAGTTTTAATTCCATAAAGCATATGAAATTCTATTTGTTCGTGTTGGACGTTCAGATTAGAAGCTAATTTTTTTATTTCACTAATTATTTTTAGATCATGCGTGCCGAAGACAGCTTTGATCCCATTTTCTTTTACTTGAGTTAGAAGAAATTTCGCAAGCTGCAGATAATTTTTATCAACATCGCTTTTATCTTTAAATGCAATTTCTTTTGGTTCTTTGTAAGCGCCCTTAACTAAGCGAATATTCGGTCTTATATCGATCAACGATTGAATATCTTTTTCAGTTCGTTTCAGATATGCTTGCAGACAAACTCCGGTATTTTCATTAAGTAATTTTGTACGTCGATAAAAATCTATCGTTGTATTTGTATAAGCGCTTCCTTCCATATCGATCCACACAAAGTTAAGATACTCAGAAGCTTTTTGAGCAACTTGATTAAAAAATAATAACGAATTATCAAACGAAAGATCGAGTCCAATCTGGGTTAACTTAAGTGATATTTCAGTTTTAATTTTTTCATTATGAATATTTTCAAGCACATCCAGATAATGATTTTTTACTTCTTCGGCTTCCTGTATTTGAGTTATATTTTCTCCAAGGTGAGTAAATACAGTTAAAATTCCTTTCTGCATAAAATCTTTTGTAGCGTTTATTGCATCGGAAAGATTTTCACCAGGCATAAATCTTTTTACCGCCTTCTTTACAAATCCATAATTGGAACATGATTCAAAAGCCAAGGATTTTTTGATCCCCATAGCAAAAGATTTCTTGAAATTCCCATTCTGTTCTTACTCCAAAATTATTTTAGGAATCAGCAAATAAAATAGGATCACTTTCAAAATATAAATTATTAAAAATTAGTATTTAATCTATAAACTAAAATTCAAACGTCAAATAAATTTTAAACTAACGGAATAGGTTTAAACCAATTTGATCTGTGGATATTTTGGTTTTATAATTTTTAACTATATTTGATTTAGCTCCACAATTATTAATCTAAGTTGCAAAATCAAAAAAGGAAAATATGAAAGACGTTTTAAAGTTTGAGGAACTAGGAATGTTCTGCCTTTCGATTATTCTTTACAACATGCTTGGCTATTCATGGTGGTTATATGTTCTTCTTATTCTAACTCCGGATTTATCTATGATCGGATATTTGATCAATTCCAAAATTGGCGGAATCACTTACAATGTTTTTCATCACAAAGGTATCGCAATTATTTTATATTTAATCGGTACATTTACTTACAACTATGTTTTTATAATTGCAGGTATAATAATTTTCGGTCATGCCAGCATCGATAGATTTCTTGGATTCGGTCTAAAATATTTGGATTCGTTTAATCATACTCATCTTGGTATGATAGGAAATAAAAACAAATAGAATGTTAAAATTTAATCGGATGAATTTAAAATCGAAATTACACTTATGAATCTTTTGCTAATTAATTACATCATATTATCTGAAAGAAAGGAAATATTATGAAACACACAGTTGAAGGCACGGATTCAAATTTTAGTCAAGAAGTATTAAAATCAAATGTACCGGTACTAGTTGATTTTTGGGCTCCATGGTGCGGTCCTTGCAGAATGGTTGCTCCTATAGTCGATGAGATTGCACAAGAATTTCAGGGTAAACTTAAAGTTGTAAAATTAAATACTGATGAGAATCAAGAAGTTGCAATCAAATATGGAATAAGAAGCATTCCGACTATTGGCATATTTAATAATGGTCAAGTTGTAGATGGAATAATAGGAGCGGTTCCAAAACACATGCTAGTCAGTAAAATTACACCGTTCATTCATGAAGCTAGTTAAAAATTAAGGGCAAGAAATACTTGCCCTCTTAATTTTCTATTCTTACTCTATCCGATATTTCATTTGTATCGCCAGGCTTTAAGGGGAAATGTTTGCTCAAAATTTTCCCAACTTCATCTATGCCAAATAAAATTCCCTTACAAAACTCACCTTTAATGAACATGTTTTGCATTTCATCTTTTATAATATGCCAAGTAGCTTCGGGAACTTTTTCATTTATTCCGCTGTCAGCAAGAATATAAAACTGCCTTCCTTCAAGTAGAATAAAAATTAGAATTCCTGTCTTGTCTTTTGTCTTATCAATACCAAGGCGGAAGAAATCTTCTTCTGCAAGTTCTCTAATGGATTTTTTTCTTTTCAAAAAGTGACGGTGTTCCTTGATAGTAACACAAATTTCTCCAGCTGTTATTTTCTCTGTCTCCTTAATCTTATTGGAAATCCGGAGAAGTTCATCATCATTAAGAAAGTGATAAATTAAATGAGGTTCCATTTTAAAAGCCTTTGGCTTAAATGATATAATTTTTCTAAAGAAAGGTATTAAAGAGAATCAAATTTTACAATAACAGATTTAATAATATCAAAATAAAAGCGCTGCTTGAACTAAACAGCGCTTTAGCTAATTTGAATGAAATTATTTCTTTTTAATTGTAATATCGCCGCCTGAAGTTTTTGCAACAAAATCTTTTCCGCCGTTATTAAAATCAGCTTCGTATGTGCTAGAAGAAATTTTTTG
Organism: Bacteroidota bacterium; assembly: GCA_023475265.1. Lineage (GTDB taxonomy): Bacteria > Bacteroidota > Ignavibacteria > Ignavibacteriales > Ignavibacteriaceae > FEN-1297. The sequence goes on along the minus strand of JAMCWE010000045.1, from coordinate 42,537 downwards.
AACGTTATTGCCTTCAAAGTCGCATTGAATATCTCCACCGGTTGCGTACAGGTTTGCCTGGGCATTAAAATCATTTGGAAGCTTAACAGCAATATCGCCGCCTGAAGAGACTAACTTAATTCCCATATTCTGTCCTGAATAATTTAAATTGATTTCACCGCCGGAAGTATGCGCATCAATTTGACCGTTCTTTCCTTCAAGTATAATATCACCTCCGGAAGAAGAAGCAGAAACATTTCCATTAAATCCTATTGTCTTAATATCTCCGCCGGAAGTATTAAGTTCAAGATTTCCGGAATTATTAGTTATTATAATATCTCCTCCGGAAGTTGAAACAATAATATCCCCGGAAGTATTTTGAACATTAACGTCTCCGCCTGATGAATGAAGATCGGCATTTCCGCTAAGTTCGTTTAAGGAAATATCACCGCCGCTGCTGGAAACTTTTGCATTGTAGCTTTTCGGAAGACTGATTTCAAATCTTAATTTTATTCCTTTGCCGAAATTGAAGAAGCTCCAGCCATCTTTATTTTCAGCAATGATAGTAACTCCATTTGTAGAATTATCAAAATTGAATTTTATCTTTTTGCTTGCTCTTTCATTGCCAAGAATTTTTACATACACTTGCGGCGAATCAGAAGTTGTAATAACAACATCACCTGAAGAAGCTTTTAAAATTAGATTCTTACCCGGTGAAGTATCAAAAGATTTTTCTTTTATAATTTTATAATCGGAATAATCACCATCAAATTCGGTATAATGTCCGCAGGCGGAAGTTGTGATGCTCAAAAATAAAATGATGGGAAGCCAAACGAATTCTTTGTTGAATTGTATTTTGTATCTCATGTCTATTCTCCTAATATCATTTATAAATTTTTAGACTTTGACTTTGTGCAAAAGGTTACTAAAAATAATTTTGAAGATTATTAGCTTAATTAAGTAATCGAACATACTATCATTACTTCGGTTCATTAACTACTCCGCCTTGCAGTGAAAATATAGATTGGAATGTTTTCAAAACTCCAATTCAAGCTTCAGCAAAGCAAATAAATAAATTCAAAACCTTAATGGGTGAAAATTCCAGACCGGTGCAAAGATTGAACGACAGATTTTTATTGGAATCAAATTGAATTGAAATTTTCTTAAAATTTTTAAAAAGGGGAAGGAGCTATTTTCAGAACATGTTCATTTTTATTATAAAATAAAAATTAGTTTTAAAAAAAATGTTTTATGCAATTAATTTAAATTTGTTAAAACAAAATATTGGATATAATTTTTCTAATGAAACATAAATAATATTGAATATGAAAGAACAAAATTTATTATTAGTTCAACTTATGAAATCATTTAAGCATCCTTTGTTTACTATAGTTTTATTTTTATTGCTGTTTTTTATTAATTCTTCATACGCACAGAATAACGATAACAGCGCATTTGGCGCACCGGTAATAAAATACACTTCTTTGGTGGGACAAAACGCAATCTTGTTTGGCGGGCGCTTTGGCTGGGTGATCGACAAGAGCATTGTGCTTGGCGGCGGCATTTACGGGCTTGTTAACAAAGTCAATACAAATGTAACGGACCCAATCAGCGGGCAAAATGTAATTCTGGGATTTAATTGCGGCGGGCTTGAATTTGAATACATCTTTCTTGCAGATGAACCGGTTCATGGTTCAATCGATATGCTTTTTGCCGGCGGCGGCGCTACTTATTCAGTGGAAAATAAAAATGTTCCTCATACAAGTTATTTCAGCCAAAACCTTTTAGTTTGGGAACCGCAAATTAATATTGAATTCAAAATTGTTGATTGGTTCCATTTAGCAACGGGCGTCAGTTATAGAATTATTTCTAGCTATAATGGCTCCTTTGGAATCAGAAGTAATGATCTCAAAGGCTTAACAGGTTTACTTACTTTTAAATTTGGCAAATATTAATTTTTTATAGTTTACAAAAAAACGAAAAACTCCAATGAAATTTTTTAATCTACAATTTTTATACATAAGAAATTTGAAATTTCTTTCTATAACTGCTACAGTATTTATTCTGATTATAATAGTGAATACAAATATTTTTGCTCAAAGCGAAAAAATAATTTCAGATTCCGATTCAACTATTTCAAATCAAAAAGATGGTTCAACAGATTTTATTCCTCTCTCTCAATTTACTTATGCAGATCACCGTCGTTATACAATGGATGGCTCTCTTCCAAGATTAACAACTAAAATTAAACCAGCTACAATGGCAATACTTGGCGGCGTTTATTTAGGCGCAATAGTTTTTCTTCACATTCATCAGCAGAACGCTTGGTGGAGCGGCCAACGCGGCAATTTTCATTTTGAGGAAGATTGGATGTCCGCTTTGCAAGTTGATAAAGCGGGGCATTCCTTTGGCGGTTATTTTACTTCTTATGTTATGAGCGAAGGTTTAATGGCTTCCGGATTTTCATGGAAAGATGCGACACTTTGGGGAAGCGTTTTCGGATTGGCATATCAGACTTACGTTGAAACAGAAGACGGATTTGCAACCGAGTGGGGTTTCAGTCCGTCTGATTGGTACTTTGATGCGCTAGGTCCGCTATTTTTCTTATCGCAACATTATGTTCCGGCGCTTCAAAACATTACTCCGAAATGGCAGTACGTTCCGTCTGAATGGACCGGGGAACCAATTATTGGACGTGTGCGAACTTTCATTGATGATTACAACAGTTCAACGTTTTGGTGGTCTGTAAATGTTTATAATATTTTGCCGGATAATTTGAAAAAGTATTGGCTGCCCTGGTTAAACATTGCTGTTGGATATGGCGCCGATGCTGTTGATGTTAAGGCTGATCCTAATGGGCCGCCGGATCAATTATCTGAACGAAGATATGTTATTGGCTTAGATTATAATCTGATTAAGCTTCTTCCAGACGGCGGCTCATTTTGGAATTGGTTTAGGCAGACATTAGACTTCATAAAATTTCCAGCCCCTGCAATTGAATTTTCGCCGAGCAATACAAAATTCAAATTGCTTTATCCTTTCCGAATTAATCTCGGAAATATTTCATTCTAAAAATTAAGCGATTTAAATTTTTGGTTATTGAATTATTTGTTTGTTAAAATTACGTAACAAAAAATTCTCAAACTTTCATTTCATCTAAAATGATTTTAAAATTATGAATATAAATTCTAAAGCTGCTGATCATGAAGAAATAAATGAAATAATTGAAATGATGAATATATTTTATCAGCACGAACAACTTGAATTTAATCATGAAAAGAATTTGAAAATTGTTCATGAACTCTTAAATAATTCAGACTTGGGAAAAATCTGGCTAATTCAATCCAACAATGAAACTGCTGGATATTTAATTTTAACATACGGCTTCAGCGTTGAATATGGCGGTCGATTCGCTCTTATAGATGAGTTCTATATCAAACAAGAATTCAGAAATAAAGGAATTGGAACTGAAACTTTAAAATTTGTTGAGGAAAATTGCAAAGCAAATGGAGTAGAAACAATTCATCTTCAAGTTAAAAATTTTAATTCTTCTGCAAAAAAACTTTATGCAGCTTTAGGTTATGAAGAGATTGATAGAATTTTTATGAGAAAGTGTATTTAATAAAAATCTTTTATCTAATTAAAGCATGATTGCAAGTTTTTATTTCATGCAGCCATGCAATAATTAGTTTGATATTATTTAGCCGGCATATTGAAAATGTTATTATCGATCGTCGCGTTTGAAGAAATGTTTGAAAATTTAATATCTTGATTACGCTCGTAATCAGCAACATGAAGTTCAAATGGGAATAACACTCCGCTTACATTTCGATAGTCTTTAAAATCAGTTTGAGTTTGTAGACTTCCAAGCAGTGTTTTGTCAAATTGAATTTGACGAACGAGCAATCCGGATTTAGTATCGAAATAAAATTTGAAACTTCTAATGTCCGATGATTTGCCTTCTACAACATAAACCGTATCTCCGTCAATTACCGAGACGTCGCTAAACTTTAATCCCGAATAATTTTTCAAGAAATCAATTGGCGCATAAAAATCAGCATCAAGTTTAATGTCTTGAAGATTCTCATCTTTTAGTTCTTCCGTATTACGCGGATTTTTCATCCAACCTGTAGTTCCGTTATATCCCCTCTCAAATTGACCGAAAGGAAGTTTTATCGAAGAGTAATAAAAATTTGGTGCTTTCTGCATAATTGTAACTTGATAATTTCTTCCATTAGCATTAATAATAGATGCTTCCGACTTAAGCGAAGTTATTTTTTCAAATGCTTCTTTTCCACCGATTGCCTGCTCGTATTTTGAAATTATTTCTTCAGGTGTGTTTAATCGGTTCGGGACTTTAATTATATCATCTTCCTTATTTTCATTTCTTTGTTCTTTCATCATAGATTCAGTCATTACAGCAGGAATTTTTTGTGGGTCCGGAGTACCATGATGGCATGTATAGCAAGTGACTATCTGTTTACCTTCAAAATTATCTTTGTTGATTACATTCATCATCTCAATCATTTTGCGGGCTTTTCTTTTTTCTGGTTTTTTGTCGCTGTCGTTGTGTCCGCGTACGTGGCAATTAGAACAATCAAAACCAAGCGAAGCTTCGAAGTAATGCATTGTTGGATTTAACTGCGAAGCCGGGAGACCTTTAAGAACTTTTATATTCTTAAAGACTTCATCTGTTGTTTTTTCTCCTCCACTCTTGTAATTATTTTTCTTTGGATTGGATGAAGAACTTGAATAAGCAAAAGTCCATCCCGCCGAGGAAAGTATAATTAAAATCCCGGATATTAATAAAAGAAACCTGTGCGAATATTTAGCGTGAATCATTCAGCAACCTCTTTAAGTATTTAATAAATTAGAAATTAAATTGTTTATAAGAAAATAATAATTTCCGCAATTGGCTTAAGTGACGAAGCCGAAATTATAATTTCCCATTTCAATCATCAATGGAAAAATGATAAATGGCTACGCAATTAATAAAGTTTTTTATATTTTGACTAACGGATATCAAATTTAATTAAAGTTAGAATATCTTAACCTTGGAAGGAGAAATAATGAATCGTTGGTTCAATTCAATTTTGCTGGTTATTTTAATTTCTGTAGTTGTGTTCGGCCAGCCAAATACAGTACAGAAACCAGATGCGCTTATGCTTCGTTTCCCGGATGTAAGCAAAGATAAAATTGTTTTTGTTTATGCCGGAGATATTTGGACAGTTCCTAAAGAAGGTGGAATAGCAACTCGATTAAGCACTGCGAAAGGACAAGAATATTTTCCAAAATTTTCTCCCGACGGGAATTGGATTTCGTTTACAGGAAACTACGACGGTAATATGGACATTTATATTATGCCGTCAATCGGTGGTTTTCCAAAAAGATTAACTCATAATCCTTCCGTTGATTTTGTAGTTGATTGGTATCCTAATGGAAAAGATATTCTTTATCGCTCCGGAATGTACAGCCCATCAAACAGATTCAATCGACTTTTTAAGGAATCAATTGATGGCGGCTTGCCTGAACAATTGCCAATGAAGGTTGCAGAAATTGGTTCGTTCAATTCTGATGCAAGCAAATTGGTTTTTGAAACTGCTTCTCTTGAATTTAGAACATGGAAAAGGTATCGCGGCGGCTGGGCAAGCAAACTATGGATTTATGATTTTAAAAATAATTCGGCTGAACAAATAACATTTGATAAAGCTAGCGACGCCGTTCCGATGTGGCATAACAATACAATTTATTTTCTTTCAGATAGAGACGAAAATAAAATTGGAAATATTTGGGCTTATGATGTAACCACGAAACAATTGAAAGAAGTTACGCACTTTACCGATTTCGACGTTAAGTGGCCAAGTTTAGGTACTGATGATATTGTTTTTGAAAAAGGCGGGGAAGTATTCCTGCTTGATCTCGCAACTGAAAAATCTCACCCGGTTGAAATTAAAGTTCCCGCTGATTTACCGCAGGATAGATCACAGTTAAAAAATCTTTCCGGATTAATAAATACTTATTCACTTTCACCAACCGGTAAACGCGCCTTATTTGGAGCTCGCGGCGAAGTGTTAACTGTTCCGGAAAAATATGGAAGTGTTCAAGATCTTACAAATACTTCCGGTATTGCCGAAAGATTTCCTTCTTGGTCGCCGGACGGAAAATATGTTGCTTACTTTTCAGATAGGACCGGCGAATATGAATTGTATGTTCGTCCGGGTGATGGAAGCGGAGAAGAAAAACAAATTACTCGCGATGGACATTGTTTCAGATATAATCCTCAATGGTCTCCCGATAGCAAGTCGATAGCATTCAGCGATAAAACCGGAAGCATTTATGTTGTAAACATTGCAGACGGAAAACCAAAGCTTGTCGATAAAAATAATTGGGATTTTCATGTTCATTATAATTGGTCGCCTGACAGCAAATGGATTGTGTATGATAAAAATGTAAATGAATTATCTTATGCGGTTTTTATTTATGGTTTAGAAGATGGAAAAACTCACCAGGTAACAACAGGATATTACAACAGCAACTCGCCGGTTTTTGATCCGGGCGGGAAATATCTTTATTATTTTTCTAATGATAATTTTCATCCAGTCTACAGCGATGTTGACGCAACTTGGATTTATCCGAATTCAACTTCAATCATTGCCATCACTCTTCAGAAAGACGGGGCTTCGCCTCTAGCTCCTCAAAATGATGAAGAAACAGTAAAAGCCGACACTTCAAAAAAGAAAACGGAAACTACTAAATCAAAAAAAGAGGAAGATAAAAAAGAAAAATCTGCAGAAGGTGTAAAGCCGGTCAAAATTGATTTTGAAAATATTGATCAGCGAACAGTAAAACTTCCAATAGATATTGGTAATTTCGGATCGCTTTATGCAGTTGAAGGAAAAGTTCTTTATCAAAAAGAACCTGCTGCAGGCGCTGCTAAGCCCGGTTCGCCATCCGGTTCCGTTTATTATTATGATTTGAAAGAAAGAGAATCAAAAGAAATTATTTCCGGTGTAAATAGTTTTGAAGTTTCTGCCGGTGGCAAAAAAATTATTTATAAGAGCGGCTCGACTTACGGAATAATAGATGTTGCTGCCGGTAAAAAAGTTGGCGATGGAAAAATTGAAACCGATAAAATGGAAACATGGATAAACCCGCGTGAAGAATGGAAAGAAATTTTCAATGATGCTTGGCGGATTGAGCGAGATTATTTTTACGATCCCGGAATGCATGGCGTAAATTGGGAAGCTATAAAAAATCGTTATGAATCACTTCTTCCTTATGTTGTCGATCGGAACGATTTAAATTACATAATTGGCGAAATGATTTCAGAATTAAATTCTTCCCACACTTATGTTGGCGGCGGTGATATGGAACAGCCGAAAACTATTAATGTCGGTTTGCTCGGATGCGACTATGAAATCTCAAATGGTTATTACCGAATTAAGAAAATTTATAAAGGCGGTCCTTGGGATGATATAGAAGTTCGTTCTCCGCTTTTAGATCCTGGCGTTGACGTTAAAGAAGGTGATTATCTGCTTGCAGTAAATGGACAAACTGTTGATACGAAAAAAGATCCCTGGGCAGCATTTCAAGGTTTAGCAAATGAAGCGGTTACATTAACAATAAATTCTAAACCAACTTTTGATGGCGCCAGGAAAGTTTTAGTTAAACCTTTATCAAGCGAAGCAAGATTACGAAATCTTGCGTGGATTGAAGCGAACAGAGAAAAAGTTGATAAAGAAACCGATGGTAAAGTTGGTTATGTGTATGTTCCTAATACTGGCACTGATGGTCAAAGTGAATTGGTTCGCCAATATACGGCTCAATATAAAAAAGAAGCAATGATAATTGACGAGCGCTTTAACAGCGGCGGGCAAATCCCGGACCGCTTTGTTGAATTGATGAATCGTCCTGTTTTAAGTTATTGGGCAAGACGCGATTTTCATAGCGGACAAACACCGATGATTGCTTGTCCTGGTCCCAAAGTAATGTTGATTAACGGCTGGTCGGGCTCCGGCGGTGACGCTTTCCCGTATTATTTCAAAGAAGAAAAAGTTGGTAAGCTAATCGGTAAAAGAACCTGGGGAGGCCTGATTGGTTACGGTGATAATCCGCAGCCGATTGACGGTGGATTTTTATCAGCACCAAGTTTTGGAATTTGGGATACAACCGGGCATTGGACAGTTGAAGGTTACGGTGTTGATCCTGATTATGAAGTAACTGATAATCCGGCAGAACTTGCAAAAGGAAATGATCAACAGCTTGAAAAAGCAATTGAGGTAATTAAAGATGAACTAAAATTAAATCCTCCGAAAGATTTGCATAAGCCGCCTTATCCGGATAAATCTAAATAAAATATTTTATCAGCCCCTTTGCTTAAAAACAAAGGGGCATGAATAAAATAAAAAATGAAATTAATTTAAGGGGAAATAATTTAAGTTAAGACAATAAAGAGAAATCAGAATCTGCAAGCCCACCCGTGCAGACTCATCATTCTCTATTTAACAAATTTTATTTTTCAGTTGAACGGAAATATTCTAAAACTCCTCTTGCATCATCTTTAGAAAGTTGTTGATCCGGCATTATGATTTTATATTCATTAACGAGCTTAATTAATAACGGATCTTTCTTTTGCATTTCAGTCGTATTCAATAGATAATTCATTATAAATTCAGGAGTATTTTTCTTAGTAATATTTCGAAGCGGAGGACCGACAAGCCTCGTATCAAGCTGATGGCATGCTATGCATTTAGAATTAAAAATTTTCGCACCGGCTGCGGCGAGCTTCTTATCAATTGGTCCAAGTGTAACTTCTTTAACCGGTCCCACTCCCATGTCATTCGGAAATTCATATTTCGAAGTTGGAGCTGGTGGCGTATTTTGTACCGGAGTTGTTGATTGTGTTTGCTGCATTTGAGCTGATTCGGAATTATCCGGTGCCGGCTGCTTTTGTTCGTCGTATTTCTTATTTGTGCATGAAATATTTATGAAAGCAATTGCAATAATTAGAGAGATCAAAATTTTTAATTTCATTAAATCCTCCGGAATAGAAAATGTTGTACAGTCCTTAACAATATTTTCTAAAGCTAATCAAGTTAGAATTTCAACTTTTGAATTGTAAAAATTAAATACTACTAAATCTTTTTTCTTAAAGATATAATATACTTTTTACCTTGAATGTGAGGTTAAGCATTTAGAAATAATTTTGAAGAAGATTTATGAAAGATTTTGAAATCAGGTAACAATATTTTTAGACTTAGAAAAGGGATATTCTAAAAATCACTTCGATAAGATATTTATTTCAGTTAATTAATTTTAGTTTTTCATAATAACTAACAAACAACTCCCAACCGGGCGTTCTCCGGTTATATCTGACGGATGATTAACTAACTTTCCATTTATAACCATAGTTGTTGAACCACCGCCATCAAGATTCAATCCTTGATAAACACTGTGATCTATCATTAAGTTAGCAAATTCCTTTAATGACATTCCCGAACTTGATTCTTGTCTTCCATCCACCGTAAAAAAGTAAAGCATAGTACTGTCTTTTGAAAATCCAATTCCGGTTCTAGGATGTTTTGTAACTGTAAAAGATGGCTTTGTCCCTTCAAGTGTATCAGATTCTGCAGCTAAATTTTTTCCGTCAAGAACAATTTGTGGAAGTCCGCCAGTTAATGTAAAAATATTTCCTTCATCCGGAAATAACTGGAGCAAAGCTTTAACGGTATCACCAGTTGAAATTTCTTTTTCAAGTTTATCTGCAATATTATTTGATGCTGAAAGGACAAATCCATTTTGGGGGATTTCATTTTGATCTTGATTTAAAAATTTATCTGTGGCTATAAAAATTAAAGTATCACTGTTCTTTGCGAGCGGTTGCAGATCGACATCAAATTCATGCCAGCCATTATGAATCTTTGGAGTTTTATTCCCTTGATAAAAATTATATAAAGTTATTGAAGAGCTATCTGTTTTGGAATTTATTCTATTAACTTTTTCAATTGTTCCGTTTTTTAAAAATAATTTTCCTTCAAAGTTAAATTTTTCTATCAAAGGTTTATTGTTTGTTGTAAGGGCAAATTGAGAAAATATTCGATTAAGTTTATCGTCAGAGTGATTTGCAATCGCTTTAATAAAGGTTCCATTTGAAATCATATTATTAATAATTTCACCGTCATTATCCCAAAAGTCAGCGTTAATTGCCGCGATTACTTTGTGTCCATCATTTGAAATTCTTTTCGACATTTCACTTGTCGTCTCTTTGGATTTCAAAAAATTGTTGGCTTTCATCGCTTCGATTTCATAGCGATTACTTTTCAAATCAATTTGCAAAATATTAATAACAAGCTTGTCTTCTTTATTTATTATTCTTTCACGAATTATTCCGGGAAAAATTTGTTCCGTAGTTGTTTCGCTTTTTTGTGCAAAGCTTGGAATTATAAATCCCAAGAATAAAATAAATATTAAAATATGAGTTTTAGATTTTTCCATTGTTCACGAATATTTTTAATGATATTAAACAAATTAATAAAAAAGCTTATCAGTTATATTATTCCAAATAAAAAAAGGCGGCTTAATAATAGCCGCCTATTATTGAGAAACGAATTAAGTTGAAAATTTATTTTTCGATTGATCTAAAATATTCCAATACAGCGCGAGCTTGCGGCTCTTTCAATTGCTGATCAGGCATTACAACACCGTTATATTCTTTAATTAATTTTTTCAACTTTGGATCTTTTTTCTGCATTTCAGTGGTGTTTAATAAATAGTTCATCAAATACACTGGTGATAATTTTTTCACTATCGGTTTTAAAGCCGGTCCTACTAATTTTGTATCAAGCCTATGGCAAGCCATACATTTAGTGTTAAATATTTTCTTACCTTCATTTACAAATTTTTCATTTATAGGCCCGAGTGTAACTTCTTTAATAGGGCCGATTCCAACTTCCTCTTCTGTCGCTGCTTTCTTCTGGCTCTTAACTGTATCTTGATTAGCAAAAGAGTTTTCCAGCTTGCTTGAAGCATGACTATTGTTAAGGCCAAAAAAAGCGATCAAAGTTAGAGTTAAGATTCCAAATATTACTTTCATTATTTTCTCCTAAAGTGATTATAAATCGTTTCTAATTTTTAAGTGATTAAAAAACTACCCAGCCAACAACATATAAAGTATTATTATCTGAAGCGTTTCTACCTGATCCGTCATAGTTAGAACTGCTTCCATTAAATTTATTATATAAAACATATTGAACTGAAAATTGTGTGTTTAACCATGGCAAATATGTTACTTGTGCAGTTACGCCGCTGCTGTTTGGCTGATTAGAATTATAACCGCTAACAGCTTCAGGCGCGTAAAGAATTGGATCGCTGTCTCCACTGGTAGCAAAATAGCCAAGTGAAAATGCTACGCCTACAGGTAAATTATAACTTGCATCAAATTTGAATGCATTTAATTTTAACGAAGGATTTGCCGAACCGCCGGCAGCATATGTTGCATCAAGCGTTTGTTTTTCGGTTACGTAAGAAGTATGAGCAATTAATGTTCCGTTGTCAAAAGTTTTTTCATATTGGGCATCAATACCTATGTCAGTGTATTTATCCGAACTATTGTCGTTAATACCTGTCGGATAAAATTGTGAAGCTATACCAAAAGTTCCAATTTCCAGATAGTCTGTTTCCCATTGCTGTTGTAAAGCAACACGCCAGTATGGTGAATAACCGGCCATCGTCATTGTTGAATCCATAATTGTTTCCGGAATTGGTCCTCCTAATTTTGTAACATGATAAAGACTAAACTCTCCATAGATTAAATTATTATAAAGTGCATACGCGCCTAAGCCTGATACAGAACCTCCGAGTCCGCCAATAATTGGGTTTGCGCCAGGTGTTGGTGCCACTGCCGATGAAACATATGGAAACCCCCAAGCCGGAGTTGTATTCCAAACATCCTGAACGGTTGGATTATTATTTAACGTTACACCATAAAGCAAATCATTAGAAAAAAGTAAAGTATGGTCAGCAAATCTTAGATCAGTATTATCCAAACCAAATTGTCCTGATTGATCATCATATGTAACTTGAATAAATGAACCAAAATTTGGAGAGATCGCACCAGCAATGAACAAGCTAAATTGCTGCGGAAATTCTGTTACATCATTCTGAACGCCTGGAATTGATTTTGCAATTTTATTATGCGAGCCCTGAATCATCGCTGATATGGGAAGCATGCTTAAAAGTTTTAGATTAGTGTTATCCTCTTTATATGTGGATTGAATGGTTGCAATTCCAGTCATCGTATATCCATTTAGTTTAAATAATCTTCCGAATGGTGTTAATTCTGGATAAACATAGTGGCAGGCACTGCAAGGAAGATTTGTTTGTCGAGCAAAGCTTGGAATTGAATATGAAACATTTGAAAATGACAAAATTAATATCCCCATTACAATAGTAAAAACTTTTAAGTTCTTTACTTTTGCATACATTGAGAACCTCCGAAAATAATTAATGTAAAAATTTATATTGTGCTGCATTTTGGTTTTCTTTGTAGCTTTCAAAAAAAAATTAGCAAACAAAGATTGCCAAAAGTAATATCCAATGTCGTAGCCTTTATCACTCTAATTTAAGAGTATAAATATGTCAACAGAATTAAGAATATGTCGAATTATTTTGTAGATCCTAGAGCGTAGACATTAAGTTCTATAACAAAAACAAATATTGTTCCAACATTTTTGAGTGCAATTTTATTATTTAACTTAAAAGATCAATTGCATTTTTTCTAAAACATGGGAATAAAAATATTATAAAAGTTTCTCTAGTGAGAAAAAAATAATCTAAAGAATAATTTTGAAGAAAAAAGTAACGATACGTAAGTAGTTGTAATAATTTGTAACATATTTTTGTTAAGTATAAAGTGGTTCTGAGCTTATTTTATCGGCATCAAAACCACTTTGTCTTTTAGAAAAACATTACCAGATTTTAACTAATTTATCACCGGTTCTTCTCATCGGGTCGCCTGGTTTTACATTAAATGCTTGCCAAAAAGCGGGTGTGTTGCTTAAAGGTCCGTCAACTCTATAATGTTCTGGCGAATGAGGATCAACTTTAACACGAAGCCTTAATCTTTCAGGTCTATTTTTTATCTTCCAAATGGTTGCATATGAAATGAAAAATCTTTGAGCGGGAGTAAAACCATCGATTGGTTTACCACTTTTATATTCATTAGTTTTTTTGAAGGAATCAAATGAAATATTAACACCGCCAAGATCCGCAATATTTTCTCCTTCAGTTAATTTGCCGTTCACGTGTAATGTATCTACCGCAATATAATTATCAAATTGATTTACAATTCCTTCCGCTCTTTTATTGAAATTTTCTTCGTCCTGTTTTGTCCACCAATCTTTTAAATTTCCTGACGCATCATATTGTCTTCCTTGATCATCAAAACCGTGCGTCATTTCATGACCAATTACGCATCCGATTCCACCATAATTAATGGCATCATCTGCTTTTGGATTAAAGAATGGCGGCTGCAAAATTCCTGCTGGAAAAACAATCTCATTATTTGGTGGATTGTAATAAGCATTAACAGTTTGCGGTGTCATACCCCATTCGGTTTTATCTACTGGCTTGCCGATCTTAGCCAAATTCTTTTTTGTATTGAAAATTGATGCACTTAAAACATTTTCAAAATATGAATTTCTGTTTATTACTAATCCTTTAAAACTTTTCCATTTATCCGGATAGCCTATTTTAACAGTAAACGCAGATAGTTTCTTCAATGCCGCCTTTTTTGTTTCCGGACTCATCCATTCAAGGTTTTCAATTCTTGTTTTTAGCGAAGTCATCAAGTTATGAACTAAATCCAAAGCGCGCTTTTTTGCGTACGGCGGAAAATATTCTTTCACAAATAATTTACCGAGTTCCATACCGATTTGCCCATCTATAGTTCCTAAAACTCTTTTCCATCGCGGCTGCATTTCTTTTGTTCCATTAAGAACTTTTCCATAAAAGTTAAATTCAGTTTCAACAAAATTGTTGCTTAAATATGGAGCCGCTGTTCGAATGATATTCCATTTCAAATATTCTTTCAGTGTTTCGATCGGAGTAGTATTTACTATATTATTTATTTCTTTAAAGAAATCCGGCTGCGCAACATTTATATCTTGCGGTCCCTTTACTCCAATAAAGGTGAAATATTCATTCCACTTAAAATCCGGTGTAAGGCCGATTAATTCTTTTGCTGTCATTTTATGATATGTCTTATTCGGATTTCTCATCTCAACGCGCGGCATAGAAGCTTTGGCGAGTTGAGTTTCTAAACTCAGAATTTCATCTGCACTTTTTGCCGCTTTTGAATCATCATAGCCAATAAGCATGAAAGATTTTTTAATTAGCTGAGCATAATCTTCCCGAATGCTTTTTGTACTTGGATCATCTTTAAGATAATAATCGCGGTCAGGCATTCCCAATCCGCTTTGGTGTAATTGTGCAATATTCATCTTGCTGTTTTTTGCATCAGTACCGGCCCCGAATCCAAACAACGGATTTGAGTATCCAAGTTGAACACGAGCTAATTCTTTGTAGAAATCTTTTATTCCTTTTATCGCATTTACAGCTTCCAAATCTTTTTCGATTGGTTTGTAACCTTGCTTTTCGATGTTTGCGCTATCCATACCGGTGAAATAAAAATCGCCGACAAACTGTTCACTGCTGCCTTTTTTAACTTTTGTATTTTTTTCAACAGTGGTTAAAATATTTTTTAGCTTGGTTAAGTTCTCATCTCCCAAAATATAAAACGAACCCCAGCCGGAGTAAGCTGCCGGTATTTCGGTATTTTTCAACCAGGTACCGTTTACGTATTCAAAGAAATCTGTTGCCGGACTTACTGCCGGATCCATATCTTTTTTATTAATTTCATCTCCTTGGACTTCAGATTGGCTAAAGGTTGAAGACATAATTCCAACTAAGAATAAAATTGAAAAAAGAAATGCTGGAAATTTGTATTTGAAAATCGACATAAAATTAACCTCTTTGTTTAATTAATTTTTATTCAAAGAACATCAGTTCGATAAATTACAGAAATATAAAAAATATTAATTAAATTTTAGAAGAAATTGTGATAAAATGTAGTAAGAAAATGATAGACTTATCCGAATAAAATTTTATTCGGATAAGCCAACATAATTAAATAGGTTAAAGCATCGATTGAAATGAAAAATCTAATACTTTGGGTTTAACCAATCTTTCGAAATCTCCGTAAAGCATTTTAAGCAATTGCGAATGTGAACATGCATTAAATGCAATCTCTTCATCTTCGGTTAAGCTTTTTGCAACGTACACATCCATTCCATATAAATTTCCGAATGGCGGCATTGCGCCAACTTCGCAATCAGGAAATCTATCCATAAATTCCTGTTCATAAGCAAGCCTAATATTTTCTGCACCAATAAATTCTTTTAATAATTCGAAATCAACTTTATCCGAAGCGGGCAAAACAGCCATTGCCATCTTCCCATCAATTTTTACCAAAACTGTTTTTGCCATAACCTTGCCGGGAATATGTGCAGATGCTGCAATCTCTTGAGCTGTATAGGCTGACGAATGACTTATTGTAACGTACTTGACGTTATTTAAATCTAAGTACTCTTTTAATTTTTGCATTGGCATAGCAACCTCCAATATTTTTAATTATAAATATTTTTACTGCATCATTGTTTATCTTTTCATGCATAAATCAAAATCATTTTACTAAACAGAAAAGTAATTATACTATTATACTTACTTTCTCTTCAACCTCCTTTACAAGTTCTAAAAATCTTTTGTACGGTATTGCCGTTAAGCTTTCTGCTTGGAAGGCTCCATTTGACATACTAATTAAAGAGACTTTAGCTGCTGTTTCTTCATCCGGAGCTTCATAAATATCTAGAAAATCGTAAGGGCCTAGCAAAGCATAATGAGAAATAAATTTTACTTCCGGACATTTCTTTTTTACTTGATCTAACCAGCTGCGTCCAAGTTGAGCACGGTCTTTCAAATGCTTAGAAATTTCCGGAGAAAGTTTTGTCATCAAGATGAATGTTTTCATGGCTTATCCCTCTCTCGTATGGATTTCTTTTATAGAATTTTAACCTAAAAGACTTTACCATACATCTTAAGCCGCTTTATATCCGGTATGGTTTAAGGTGTTTGTGAAGTTAATTTATCCTTTAATAATATACACCGATTGAGTGATAATTTCAAAACAAAAAGGAAGTGATCACTAAAATCAAATAAAATATTCAAATTAATTTTTATTAGAGCTCAAGTTTTTTATTTAGAATAATGACCATTCGTGTAACTATGCTTCCGCTGTTAATAATTTCAAATCATTCTTTATACTTATCAATAAATTTGAATCGATTAAAAAAGATAATTGATGTTCAATTATCGGAATTAAATAAATTATCTTAAAACTGAGGAGAACTTATGAAAACTTTAAAGATCCTAATTTTAGTTAGCTTCCTATTATTATCTTTTTCTGCATATGCAGAAAATAAGTTTATTAAAGAAGATAAAGGAGATGTTGAGCAAGTAATTACGAGCTTTGTTAAAAATGTTGATTCCAGAAATGCTGATGAATTATCCAAAACTGTTTTACCTACCGCATCAATTGTAACTATAAATGACCTAACGAAAAATCTCGATAATTTTTCCGCTTCACAATTTGTCAATCTTGTTAAAAATGGACAAAAAGGCGGATGGCAGAGAAATGTACATGTTAGCTCAGTTGAATTTGATGGTAATACTGCAGTTGCTCAGGTTGCAATCACAGATTCTAGATTAAAAGAATCCGGATATTTTACATTAGTTAAAGATAACGGATCGTGGAAAATTGCGGGCCAAGTTACTACTCTTCAACTGAATAAATAAATATTCGCTACTCTAAAAACCGGTATATGTAATTTTTTAATTTCGTATACCGGTTTCTTGTTTTAAATAAATCAATATTAAATTTATTCAGCTTACTCCAAGATTTTAAAGTTATTTAGGATACATCACAAGTCAAGTTTTTAGGAATTATTGTTCAAACTGTTAATGGAATTGTGTTTGCTTTTCTCTATACAATTGTGATAGTTTATTTTCAAGTGCATGGATTTTTAAGTACGGCTGGAGCGGGAACTCTCATTGGATTTATTTATGGTGCAGTTATAGGATTAATGGGATATTAATTTTTTGTGAGACTCACTCCAAAAGCAAGTCTCACATTATAGGTTACCAAACTACAGTGCCCACAACTTTATCAAGAGCATATTTGCTTATTACATTTTTGTAAAGAACCTGCAGGTAAAGCAAACGCGCTTCAGATAAGGCAGTTTCCGAATCAATTAAATCGAGGTTTGTAATTACTCCATCTCTGTATTGCATTTCTGCTCGATCAACAGCTTCTTGAGCTTGCTTTACCTGGATTTTAGTCGTGTTTAGCTTGCTCTTATTTGTCATCAAATCCGAAAGAGCGCTTTGCACTTCTGTTTTTATCTTTCTCTCAAGCACAAGAATTTCCTGCGAACTAGATTTCAAATTTGCTTCTGATTCTTCAACCTTAGCATCAGTTCTATTTCCGTTAAAGATTGGAATGTTTGCGGAAACAGCAGCAAGCCAATTACCCCGAAGAACATCAAGATTGGGAAAGAACCCGTTTTTAAGCCCGTAAGATGCCTCTAAAGAAATAGTCGGTCTATCGCCTAAAGCCGAAACTCGTTTAGAAATTTTTGCGCTGCTCTCTGCATCTCTTGCAAGCTTGATTTCGGGACGCATGCCGTATGCCAGAGTGATAAGTGAATCTTCATTAGTATTAACTTCAGCAATAGAAAAATCGCCAGCAAGATTTAGCGGCTGATCGGAAGAAAATCCCAACAGGTTTCGTAAATAAATTTTTTCTTTATTAAGTGCATTCTCCAGATCGATCTTTTCATTCTGTGCGGATGCAACACGCACCTCGGTTGTAAGGACATCAAAATCAGTTGCACTTCCACTTTCAACTTTCTTCTTTGTAATATCCATGTGTTGATTTAGAGTATTGATCTGATCATTTTTTACTGCTATGCTCTTTTCAAGAAATAAAATTGAATAGAAAGTTTGAATTGCGCTATAAGCGAGATTAGATCTTACCAAATTTATTTTCTCTTCTGCGGAAAGCTTGTAGGACTTTATCAAATCCAGTGTAGCATCTCTTTGTCCAAAATCATAAAGAGTGTAAGCTGCGCTTACATGCATGTCGTAATTGTTTGGTGTATTAAAATCAAAAATTCCCATTCCAGGAAAGCCTAAAGAAATAATTGGTCCAATCCATGCGTAAGAAAGATTTCCTTCCACGTTCGGATAGTAGCTGCTTTTCTGCTCTTTTATCTTTGCATCGATGGCATTTATTTGTTCGACTGCCTGGTTAACTAAAGGCTGATTGGATAGAGTAAGCTTTATTGCTTTATCCAATGAAAGCGAATCTGTTTGAACCGTTTGTGCAAACGCTGTTAAAGATATTGAAAAAAATATTATTAAGAATATCCGATTAAAATATAATTTCATTATTTCACCACTTGTTAGATATATTACTGAAACTCATTTAGATTGTTCAAGTAGAATGTTGGCTTTTATTTCAACATTTAAAATTGTTGAAACTGTTATTAAATAAGTTGCTTATTCCATCGTTACAATTTTTTGCGCCGGTCCTTTTTTCTTCTTATATCGTAAAAACAAAATCGGGATAATACAAAGAACAGTTATAATAGCAGCAATCAAAAAATCATCATCCACTGCAGAAACAAAAGCTTGCTGGCTGATATTATAAATTATCAAAGCATTAGCTCTCAAAACAGAAATGGAATTAGTTCCTCCAATTGCATGTTGAGAGAATTCCGACAAACCGCCAACAATATTCTTTGCGACCGGGGAATATTTATTAACTGCTTCGCCATAAAAAGTATAATGGAAAATAGTCCTATCGGTTAAAAGAGTTCCCATTAGCGCTACTCCAAAGCTTCCGCCTATTTGGCGCAAAACATTAAAGAGACCGGAAGCCTGCGCCATTCTCTCACGAGGAATTTCCGATAAGGCCATTGCGCTTAGAGGAGTAAATATAAGTCCCATCCCTAAACCGCGCAGGTAAAGCGAAATCATTATCGAAGATGTTTCTGAAAAAAGAGAAAGATAACGATTAACAAAAAGGCTTGACGCTAAAAGCATAATTCCTATTAGCGCAATAATTTTAGGATTCATCTTATCGGAAAAAGTTCCTGCAATTGGCGCCATTATTGCCATAATAATTCCTATAGGTAAGAACAAAGAACCAGCTTGAAAAGCAGTGTAGCCAAGTCCATTTTGCAAGTACAGAGGTAGAAGAAATGTACTGCCAAACATCCCCATTCCAAAAATGAACAACACAATGTTTGCCATTGCGAAGTTGAAATTTTTTAGAAGACTTAGGTCTATCAACGGGTGTTTAATATTTAATTCGACTATTAGAAAAACAACTAAACCAATTATCGAAAGTGCAAAGCATGATATTATAAACGGTGAAGTCCATCCACCCGTATTCCATTCTGCGTTGCCGTCAGATAACGCGATAAGAAGAGTTGTAAGAAAGACGGACACGGAAATAAATCCGGCGATATCGAAAGAGCGGGTTCTTGCAGTTCTATATTCACGCTGTATAACAAATGTTGCAAATATCCCGACAATACCAACCGGTACATTTATATCGAATATGGAATGCCATGAAAAATTGTCTATCAAATAACCGCCGAGAGTTGGACCAAGAGAAACAGATGCGGCGGCGGCAATTGCCCAGAATCCAAGAGCCACGCCTCTCTTCTCCGGTGGAAATTCTCTTGTCACTATCGCCATACCAACCGGCATAATAAATCCCGCCCCGGCTCCTTGTATAACACGGAAAAAAATAAGTGCCGTTTCGTTCCAAGAAAAAGAACAAAGAAGCGACCCTAGAGTGAAAAGACTAAGGCCCATTGAATAAGTTCTCTTGTAACCGAAATGATCTGCAATCCAGCCGGAAGTCGGAAGCATAACTGCAAACACTAAAAGATAAGCTGTAGCCACCCACTTTACTGAATCGACGCCAATACCAAAAGTTGCCATTATTTTTGCAAGAGAAACATCAACAATAGTTGCATCGAGAACAGCCATGAAGGTTCCAATCATTACATTACCCAACACCCACCATTTATATGACGGATGCTCGTAATGAAGCGAAGATATCTGGCTAACAGCAGCGCCTCTGAGAGATTTTTTCTTCATGTTAGACATTAATTATTTCACCTTCACCGATACTTCTACCGACATTCCCGGTCTTAAAACCGGATCTTGATTTTTGGCGGCAGCAGAATCTTCAATTGAAATTTTTACCGGTACACGTTGTGTTACTTTTGTAAAATTCCCCGAGGCATTGTTTGGGGGAATAAGAGAAAACTCCGATGCAGTATAATTCCCGATTTCAAACAGCTTACCATAAAATTTAATACCGGGATATGAATCAACATTGATTTCCACCGGATCGCCTATCTTAATATGACTGATTTTTGTCTCTTCAAGATTTGCGGTAACCCAAATATTTTTCAAGTCGTAGATTGTAAATATTGGTTGTCCGGCTTGAACAACATCTCCAGTCAGCACCCATCTTTTTGCAACAACTCCGTCCATTGGCGAAATGATTGTCGTATTGTTTAATTGAGATTTGATTAGACCAATCTGGCTTTTGGCAGCAGAGATTTTAGAGAGCTCAATATTTAATTCGGCGCGTGCAGCTTCAAGTGATTTCTGCGCATGGTCATATTGTTCTTTGGTAATAATTCCATTTTTATATTGAGTTTCAGCACGGCTAAAATCGTCCTGCGCCCGGCTTAAATTTACTTGAGCAAGAGGAACATTTTTTTGTGCAAGTTCAAGCCCGGCTTTTGCGGAAACTTCTTGCGCACGAAGATCACTATCATCAAGCTTGACGATGACTTGTCCAGCTTTTACAGTATCGCCTTCGCCTGTTCCGAGATAATCAATTCTGCCAAGCATCTTTGTACTGATCGAAACGCTATTTGCATCTACATAGGCGTCATCAGTAGAAACGAAATCCTGCATATTCAAATACCAATAATAACCGCCAACAGCTGCTGCAACTAACAAGATAAGAAGCGGAATTATCATTCGCTTCTTTCGGAATAAAGGGACTTCATCAACTTCTTGATCAACAGCGCTATCATTATGTTTAATTTCTTCACTCATTTTTATTTTCCTTTTTAGCTTAAAAATTTTCTTTAATAAAATTTATTCTTGTATAATTCCTTTGATAAAAATTTCAGCAGCAATTTTCATTTCACGTTCCAGTTCTTTATAGGTGTCATCTTCGGATCTATGCTCTGTTAAAATTTTAATAACTCTTAATCTCAAACCTTGAAGCATATGTAAAAATATTTTTGTTAAATCTTCAGGTAAATCTTTTCTGAATTCACCGGCGTTCTTTCCATCTTCAATTATTCGTTTAAGAAGAATTAATTCCTGAGCTTCAAAATCTTCAAATAACTTTTTGAACATTGATTTAATATCAAATAAAGAATGAACGCTCAACATCCCCAGGTTGACTAGATCATGAAAATATTTTAGCCGCTGTTCAACATATTCATTTAACTTTTCAGAAAACGAAGTCTGCTTTTGTAGAATCGTCTCAATTTTCTTTGTAAATTCATTTTGTTCCTCGACAACTACCGCTTTGAAAAGATCTTCTTTTGTCGGAAAATAATAATAAAGCGACGCCTTGCCCATCTCCACATCGCCGGCAATTTCATCCATCGTAACTTTAGAAAATCCATAATGCGCAAACCGTTTTCGTGCTGCGCTTATGATATTTTTTTCTTTTAATAAATTTTCTGACATTCTTAATCGACTATTTTACTTGACTGGTCGAAAATTAAAAAAATAATTCTTATTCAGCAAA
This sequence comes from Bacteroidota bacterium, assembly GCA_023475265.1. Taxonomy (GTDB): domain Bacteria; phylum Bacteroidota; class Ignavibacteria; order Ignavibacteriales; family Ignavibacteriaceae; genus FEN-1297. Next base: position 20,585 of record JAMCWE010000045.1, on the reverse strand, counting down.
TATAAAAATTGTGACTATTTGTTTTTAGTTATTTTTACAATAATTGCTGTGATAAAAATTACATAAACCGATAAATTTTCATGAAGTAAGATTCTCTTTATTGAGTCGATAATATGACTCGAACAATTGCTTTAGAATAAAAATTTCTTAAAATAATTATTACTGATTATAAACTTTTCAGTCAATTCTTTTGGAATAAAATTTTATGAATCGAAAGTTTTAAGTAAGTTATAATTCATAAATAATTTAATAATGAAAAGAAAATCACGAAAAATTTTAGGAACTGAGAATGAATAGAAGAATTTGCTTTTCGCTTTCCATTTTTTTGATTTTGTCATTTCAAATATTTGCGCAGTCAATTCAGAAATATGCTGATATAGGTGACTTCAAATTAGAAAACGGACAGGTAATAAAAGATTGCAAAATTGGTTATCGCACTTTTGGAAAATTGAATGAAGCAAAATCAAACGCAATGTTATTTCCAACCTGGTTCGGCGGGAATTCTCAAGGATTAGTTTGGTTAATAGGTCCAGGGAAAATAGCTGATAGTACAAAATATTTTGTTATTGCCATCGATGCATTGGGTGATGGAATTTCATCATCTCCTTCGAATAGTATACTTCAACCGAAAGAAAAATTTCCTGAATTTAATATTAGAGATATGGTTAATTCCCAATATGAATTTGTAACAAAATTTTTAAAACTTAACCATTTGTTTTGTGTAATAGGCGGATCGATGGGCGGAATGCAGACTTTTCAATGGATCGTTTCATACCCGGATTTTATGGATAAAGCTGTTGCATGGGTTGGTTCTCCAAAACTAACTTCCTACGATCTGCTTCTTTGGAACACCGAGCTTCAAGCAATAAATATGGCTCAGCAATGCGGCGCGCCTTCTGAAATGATTATGAAAACTATAGCCGATATTACTGATTTAAATATTGAAACTCCGGAATATCATGTTTCTCATACAAAACCGGAAGAGTTTTATTCTCAACTAAAAAAATATCAAGAAAATTTTTCTAAGAACTTTAATCTCTACGATTGGAAAAGTCAGCTCAAAGCAATGATTGCGCACAATGTTTCTGCACCTTACGGTAACGATATGAATAAAGCGGCGGCAAGAGTTAAAACTAAAGTATTATCAATTGTTTCTTTGCAAGACCATATGGTTGATCCGCAGCCGGCAATTGATTTTGCAAAATTGATTCATGCTCAAACTATTGAACTCAATAATGATTGCGGGCATCTTGGACCAGGGTGTGAAATTGAAAAGGTTAATAAAACAATAAATGAATTTTTAGAAAAGTAGGATGCTAAATAATATTCCCGATTTGATTAAAATAAATTTTAATTACCGCAAATTGAATCCTGCCGAATTCTAATGAATCTAAATTTAAAATTTCTTGTGATGAATCTCGAATGCACACATTATGTAAAGAAATATATTTACACACTTTTGTTTAATATTTTTGCTCGTAATTATAACTTGGATAAAAATTAATGGAACTAAAGATTAAGACTACAGCCGATTATAAAAAAATCTCCCTTGATGAAACATTTAAATTCTTGGAGGCAACAGAGAGCGGATTAAATGACGCTGTTGTTAAAGACAGACTTAAAATTTTTGGTCACAATAAGATTGAAGAAAAAAAGAAAAATCCTATCTTAGAATTTGTTCGCCGATTTTGGGGACCAATGCCCTGGCTGTTAGAACTTGCAATGGCTTTATCTTTTTTCCTCGGTCATGATATAGAAGGTATAATTATTTTCGTTTTGCTGACGGTAAATGCAATAATTGGTTTTATGCATTCAAGAGGCTCTCAAAAGGCAGTTGAATTATTAAAACAACGTCTTGCGATTAGAGCTAAAGTTTTAAGGAACAACGATTGGACAATGGTTGAATCAAGCGAAATTGTTCCCGGAGATATAATCGTTGTAAAACTTGGAGACATTATTCCTGCTGATGCAAAAATAATCAGCGGTGATCTTTCTGTCGATGAATCGGCTCTAACCGGTGAATCACTTCCAGTTGATAGTCAAGCATTAGATGTTATTTATTCCGGCTCAGTTGTCAGACGCGGAGAAGCTCGCTGCATAGTTATAAATACTGGTGCGAATACTTATTTTGGAAGAACGGCAGAATTAGTAAAAATTGCAAAACCTAAATCTCATCAAGAAGAAATTATGCTTGCGATCGTAAAATACATGATGTATTTGGGAATAGCCGCATCAATTATAGTAGCTGTTTATGCAGTCTTCATTCACGTCAGCGTTTTATTAATAATGACCTTTGCTGTAATTTTTCTTATGGGCGCCGTACCGGTTGCTCTTCCTGCAGTGCTTACAATTGTTCAGGCAGCAACAGGAATGAAACTTGCAGAAGAAGGAGTTCTTGTTACTAGACTTGATTCGATTGAAGACGCTGCTTCAATCAGCATATTGTGTTTGGATAAAACCGGAACAATAACCCAAAATAAGTTATCTGTTATTGAAAGTATTTCTTTCTCAGGGTTTACCAAAGAAGATGTAGTGTCAGTTGCTAATCTTGCTTCGCGTTCCGAAGGAATGGATTTGATTGATACGGCTATCATTGAATATGCAAAAAATATTGGAGTTAATCATAGTTCTCACAAACAGATTGATTACACTCCGTTCAATCCAGCAATTAGACGAACTGAAGCAGTGATTGAGTATGATGGAACAAAATATAAAGTTGTAAAAGGTGCTGCTCAGGTAATTGTACCAATGTGTAAAGGCATTGAGAAAAATGTTCTTGATTTGGTTGATAGTACAATTGATAAACTTTCACAAAAAGGATATAGAACGATTGCTGTTGCAAAATCGGAAGATGGGAATTTTGATAATCTAAAGTTTGTTGGGCTGTTGCCTCTTGCTGATCCTCCGAGACCTGATTCCAAAACAATGATTGAGGAAGCTAAAAAACTTGGTGTAAAAGCCATTATGCTTACCGGCGATAACATTTCAATTGCAAAAGAAGTTGCTCAGCAAGTTGGATTAGGTGATAAAATTATAAAGCTAAAGGACATCGAAGGATTAAGCGCAGATGAACAAATAAAAATTGTAAATGAGATAAGCGGGTTTGCGGAAATTTATCCTGAGGATAAATATAAAATTGTAAAACTTCTTCAATCGGAAGGTTTTTTAGTTGGAATGACTGGAGATGGAGTAAACGATGCCCCCGCTCTTAAGCAAGCGGAAATGGGAATTGCTGTAAGCAATGCTACGGATGTTGCGAAAGCCTCAGCTAGTGTTGTGCTTACTAATTCAGGAGTAAGCGAAATAGTTGAAGCTATTAAACGAAGCCGCGAAACTTATCAGCGCATGTTGACTTGGGTAATCAATAAAGTTACAAAAGTAATACAAGTAGTTGGTCTGCTTACCGTAGGATTTTTTATGATGGATAAGATGGTGCTTTCATTACTTGGAATGTCATTACTGGTTTTTGCGAATGATTTTGTAACAATGTCTCTTGCGACCGATAATGTTAAACATACTGATGATCCAAATAAATGGAATGTTAAGAACATCACTTTTGCTTCATTGATTATCGGCGCGCTATTGGTTGTTCAGGGAATCTTAGCAATCCTAATCGGTAAAAATTATTTTCAAATGGATCTTAAAGAATTACAAGCCTTTATGATGCTTACACTTGTATTTACCAGTCAATTCAGAGTTTTAATTGTGCGAGAAAGAAATTTTTTCTGGTATTCTCTGCCTGGCAAAGCTCTGATGACATCTTCATTTGTCAGTGTAATAGTATTTATCTTCTTAGGCATTTATGGAATTTTTATTCCGGCTCTTACTTTAACTCAGGTTATGGTTTCTCTAATTTTCTCTGCAGCCTTTACGCTAGTGATAGATATTCCTAAATATTATTCATTCAAATTATTTGGTTTATAAAAAAATAATTAGAAATTTTGAACGACAATTAAAGATGAAAATCTTAATTGTCGTTTCCCATTCTTACCAACTCCTAAACTAAAATAATATTCCAGATTCGCCATAAATAGAAAATATCATTTATATTTCTATTTGAAAATTTACTTCATCGGAAATAACATGAAAAAAATAATTGTACTTGGCTCCGGAATGATCGGCAGCGCAATTGCCATAGATTTGGCAAAAGATTTTGATGTTACTGCTGCCGATGTCAACAAGAATAATTTTGAACTACTGAAGAATCATTCTATAAAAGTAATTCAAGCTGACGTTTCAAAACCTGCCACAGTTAAAAAAATAATTAAAGATTTTGATTTAGTTATCGGTGCGTTACCCAGCCGGATTGGATTTGAAACACTTAAATCTATAATCGAAGCGGGAAAAAATGTTGTTGATATTTCTTTCTTTGATGAAGATGCTTTTCAGCTTGATTACATTGCAAAGAAGAAAAAAGTAACTGCTGTTGTAGATTGCGGAGTTGCGCCAGGGCTTGGAAACATCATTCTAGGTTATCATAATTCTAAAATGAAAATTAATTCTTTTGAAGGTTATGTCGGCGGACTGCCATTCAAAAGAATTTTGCCTTTTCAATACAAAGCGCCTTTTTCGCCTAAAGATGTAATTGAGGAATATACAAGACCAGCCAGGATTGTTGAAAATGGATCTGTTGTTATAAAGCCCGCTCTTTCAGAATCAGAATTAATTGACTTTGAAGATGTTGGAACTCTTGAAGCATTTAATACTGATGGACTTCGAACACTTTTGACGACCATGAAAATACCACACATGAAAGAAAAAACTTTACGTTATCCCGGGCATCTCGAAATAATAAAAACGTTACGCGAGTCCGGATTTTTCAGCAAGGAACAAATCGAAATAAACGGAATGAAAATTTTGCCAATCGATTTTTCTTCTAATCTTTTATTCCGTCATTGGAAACTTGAACCAAACGAGTGGGAATTTACAATCTTGCAAATTAAAATTTCCGGCGTCGAGAAAGGAAAGAAGAAAGAATATATCTACAACTTGTTTGATGTATTTGATAATAAAACAAAAACAACATCAATGGCAAGAACGACAGGCTATACATGCACATCAGTGGCTAGATTGATTCTTAATGGGGATTATTTTCAAAAAGGAATTTCTCCGCCGGAGTATATCGGTTCCGATGAAAAATGTTTTAAAAAGCTAAATCAATATTTGAAAGACCGAAACATAACTCTTAAATGTGTCGAAAAATAAGTTCAATGTTTATTGAATTATTTAGTTTACAGCATAAATAATTTAATAAACATTTATATGCACAAGAAAAAAGTTGTTATTGTCGGCGGAGGTTTTGGAGGAGTGCTTGCCGCCAAAAATCTTAAGAAAGAAAATTTAGAAATAATATTGGTCGACAAAACAAATCATCATTTATTCCAACCTTTACTTTATCAAGTAGCTACCGCCGCACTTTCACCAGGCGATATAGCGGTTCCAATTCGTTCTATCTTCAGTGGAAGATATAATATTGAGATTATCATGTCGGAAGTATTATCAGTTAATAAAGAAGAATCTTACATCCAGTTAACCGATAGAAAAATTTATTTTGATTACTTGATATTATCTCCGGGTTCTTCTCATTCCTACTTCGGTAAAAACGAATGGGAGAATTATGCACCCGGGCTAAAAACATTAGATGATGCCTTATCAATTAGAGAGAAAATTTTACGCTCTTTTGAAGAAGCAGAAATTTTAGTAAGCAAAAATTTAAGAGAAAGATATTTAACATTCGTTGTTGTTGGAGGCGGTCCTACTGGCGTTGAGATGGCTGGAGCTATTGTAGAAATTGCAAAGCAGACAATGTTGAAAGATTTTAGAAATCTAGATCCGAAAGAAACTAAGGTATATTTATTGGAGGCAGGACAAAGAATTTTACCGGCATATTCCGAAAATCTTTCTTCAATAGCGCAAAAAGATTTGGAGAATATGGGAGTGAAAGTGCTACTCAATGCTAGAGTAACTAATGTTTCTGAAGATGGAGTTTCTATTGCAGATGAATTTATTCAAACTAAAAATATTATTTGGGCAGCTGGCAATGAGGCTTCACCGCTGCTCAAATCGCTAAATGTTACGCTCGATAGAATTGGAAGAGTAATCGTTGAAAAGGATCTTTCCATTAAAGATTACCCAAATATTTTTGTCATTGGGGATGCAGCAAATATTACAAATGAAAATGGAGAATTACTTCCTGGTATCGCACCTGTTGCAATGCAGCAAGGAAAATATGTTGCGGAATTAATTGAGAACGAGATGCTGCAAGGAACAAGAAAACCTTTTAAATATTTTGATAAAGGAATTATGGCTACAATTGGGAAGAAAAAAGCCGTAGCAAAGATTCGTAAATTTGAATTTTCACAGACGCTCGCCTGGTTCTTGTGGTCGTTTGTTCACATATTCTTTCTGATTACTTTTAGAAATAGATTTAGAGTGATGGCGGAATGGATCTGGTATTACTTTACATCCCGTCGCGGTGTAAGATTAATTACTTCTCATCCGCAAAAAAAAGGATAGAAGAGATTTCAATTTAAATTCTTATTTTCTAAACCATTGAACCAGCTTTTCTGCTTTGAATCCAATCTTTTCAATTTTCATCAAACGAATAATTTTTTAATTGATTTTGTGCATTGTATTGGATTATTATGAATTACAAAAAATTTGGTAAAAAAATTCTGCCGGTAATTATTGGAGCTTCATTAGGATTTGCATATTATTATTTCATCGGTTGTACAACCGGCTCTTGTCCAATTTCAAGCAATCCTTACATATCAACAATTTATGGCGCTGTGATCGGATTGATTTATACAATTCCTTCAAAGAAGAAAAATAAAAACCCCGATGAACAAAATAACTAAAGAAATTCTGATTGAAGATCTCGTTGACAAAATTCCTAAGTCAGTTGATTACTTAATGAATAAAGGAATCGTCTGCATTCGCTGCGGCGAACCGGTTTGGGGAACTCTCGAATCAACAGCTAAAGAAAAGGGAATGGAAGATGAAGATATTCAAAATATTGTTGATAAATTAAATATACTTTTAGCAAAATAGAAGATAATAATTTATAACACTTTCCAATCATGAAACAATTCTAATTTTAAATAACACAAAATTATTGCATAGCTAAAGAGATAGATTTTAATCTTTGATCTTTAATAAGTTCTTTATTACGTTGCAGTCAACATTCAAAACATAAGCGGAGTGTAAAATCATGAAAGAGTTAATTAGAGATTTTATTTATTCCGATTTACCAGAACCGCACAAACAGCGCACAAAAGATATATTAAAACAACATCCAGAAGTAAGAGAATTAATAGGTCGAAATCCGTTAAGCTTTTTTATAATATTAATTGTAGTGGCGCTCCAAATTACAATTGCAATACTACTAAGTTCTCAGCCGTGGTGGCTCGCTTTAATAGCCGCATATTTTATAGGTGCGTTTGCAAATCACTGCCTCTTTGTGCTGATTCATGAAGCCGCTCATCATCTTATCTTCAAAAGGAAAAGCTTAAATATTTTTGCGGGAATAATTGCTGATCTTCCCAACATTATTCCGAGTTCAGTTTCGTTTAAGAGTTACCATTTAAAGCATCATTCATTTCAGGGCAATTATGATTTAGATGCCGATCTTGCCAGCAAATGGGAAGCGAAATTAATAGGAAGTGGAACCATCGGGAAAATATTTTGGGAATTATTTTTCCCGGTCTTTCAAGGTTTGCGGCCTCCGAGACTTCATGAAATAAAATTTATGAATGCATGGGTAATTGTTAACATGATTGTCGTTTTCGGATTTGATGTTTTAATAATAAATTATTTTGGCCCAATTTCATTTCTTTATTTTGTGTTTTCATTTTTCTTCTCAATTGGTTTTCATCCTCTTGGTGCGAGATGGATACAGGAACACTATATTGTTAATCCCCCGCAGGAGACTTACAGCTACTACGGCATTTTAAATATTCCGGCGTTGAATGTTGGCTACCATAACGAGCATCATGATTTCCCATCAATTCCCTGGAACAATCTTCCAAAGCTGAAAGCAGCGGTGCCGGAAGCTTATGATAATCTTGTATTTCATAAATCATGGTTTAAACTTTGGCTGCGGTTTTTATTCGATCCGAAAATTTCACTTTTCACAAGAATAGTAAGAACGAATAAAGGCGGTTTAATTGTAGAGAAATAGTTTTTCTCCTAATTAATTTTTCGGAGAAACATATTTCCTCATTATAAGAAGTGAAGCAGGGCATTCTCTTGCTAAGCGCTCGTGCCTTTTACTGAATAATGATGGTTCAAGTCCCCATGTTTCAGATAAGCCGACAACAATTAAATCGTAATTTTGATTTGCAATTTTTACTGCGGTATCCAGCGGCGAATCGCTTTCTACAACTCGCAGCTTCATATGGTCTTCCGGAAAATCTTCCATGATTTCATTTCTTATATAATCTTTATTTCCCGTTTTGTTTAACTGATTAAGCGGCGAAGGTTTCTCATTATTATCATCAGTTTTTGGTTTTACTATATGCAAAACTGTTAGTGATGCATTAGTGTTAGCTGCAATTTGTCGAGCCAATAATAGTGCTCCTTTATCATGAACGCCTTCCCGGAATGGAACTAAAATATTTTTATAAGGTTCAAATTTTCTTTCTAGATATACGCAAACATCAGCGTGGGCATTGTTCATTACTTCATTAACAGCTCCGCTTAAAATGCTCTCGCCAAGAATTGGTTTGTGCCAGCCCATTAAAATTACGTTTACACCTTTCAAATTAGCAATATTGGTAATATCATCTCCGGCACTTCTTGTAGCGAATGAAAGCGGACTAACCAAAATAGAATTTTCCTCAGCATATTTTAAAAGCGGTTCGAAGGGTTCAAGGTTTTTTTGAGTTTCACTTTCTTCTTCAAGGTTTGAGATTGATATATCACTCGGTCTCAATAAATGCAAAGCGTAAACTTTTAAATCATGGTTTGGTGAAATTGCTGAAGCAATCTTCAATAATCCTGGTCCGGAAGATGGAAGAGAAACAGGAATTAAAATTCTAAATTTTTGTTTTTCCTTATCGGCTTCTTCAAGCTCTTTTCTAATAAGTTTGTTTGGATAAATCCATTCAAAAAACGGAGTAGTCATAAAAGTAGTAACAAGAGCCATCATTACCATCATAGTAAAAAGCGCGTGCGATATAACTCCGAACTGCAGACCGATCGACAAAATAATTAATTCCATTAATCCGCGTGTGTTCATCAAAACCCCAAGCCCAAGTGATTCGCGCCAGTGCAACGCAGATAACTTCGCAGCAATTGTTGAGCCTCCCAATTTGCCAATGACTGCCGCAGCTAAAATTAGTCCGAAGAAAAACCACATCTCCGTACCGTGAATGAGTCCTAAGCTGGTGTTTAATCCGGTCAGAGCGAAAAAAATAGGCAGTAGCAAAACTACGGTAACATCATTTAATTTTTCAATAATGGAGTTTAGAAAATATTTATTTCTCGGCATCATTGCGCCCATAAAAAATGCGCCGAAGAGTGCATGAATACCCAGCCACTCGGTTGTCCAGGCAGAGGCAAGCATTAAAAGAAGCACAGCTCCGAGAATATCGTTCGTTAATTTGTTTCCTTTATTTATAAAATATGTTTCCAGCTTTGAGATGATCGGGCGGATGATAAATATCATAATTAAAATAAAAATTATAGCGCCAGAAATTGTAAACCAGAAAGGAATTTTATGCGCTCCTATTTCGCCTGCAGATAAACCGGAACGAACTACTGCTACGACGATTGCCAATATGCTCCAGGCAGTTACATCATCTACGGCAGCGCAGGCAATAGTAACAGCTCCGATTTTAGTTTTGATTAAATTTTTCTCGCTTAAAATTCGTGCAAGAACCGGAAAAGCGGTAATGCTCATCGAAGCACCCATGAACATGGCAAATGCTGTAAATGTAATCGGCTGATTGGATAAAAGCGGGTAAAGATATAAAGCTAGAATTGTTCCGAGCATAAAGGGCAAAACAATACTTACGTGGCTTATCAGCACTGCGGCATGACCGCGCCCTTTTAGTAGTTTCGGGTCAAGCTCCAACCCGATAATAAACATGAATAAAAGAAGTCCTAACTGGCTAAGTGTATTTAGAAATTTTAAACTTGCCGGTGGAAAAATAAAAGAGAATACATGCGGAAAAAGCCACCCCAGCAATGAAGGACCCAGAATTATTCCGGCAACCATTTCTCCCACAACCTGCGGCTGATGGATTTTTCTAAAGCCGAATCCGATTACCCTTGAGGTAATTAGTATAACTGCGATTTGAATAATAAGAAGCAAAAGAAATTCCATAATAAATTCCTATTGATCATTGTTTTCTTTTACTGCCGAGAAACTAATTTGATTACAGCGGCTGCAATTTGGAGTTGACCATGAACCGGCAATCTCATCCGGTGAATTGTTATGGTTAATAAACATTAGTGTTAGATTTACAATAACATTATTACCGCAAGAATTGTCTTTGGCCTTTTTCACCGGAAGCGACTCGGAGAATTTCAGTGTGTCATTTTCAAGCGTGCCGTTCATTATTGTGTTTGCAGAATCGTTTAATTTAAGCTCTAAATATTTACCTGATTGTTCAATATTTAATTTTGGTTTTCTTCTTAAAAAGGTAACAGCAGAGCAATTCCCATCTAAAGCATATATGAATTCATTTTTAATTTTCCAGCTGCCGGAAACATCCAAAGGCGCCTTAATATTTTCACCTGCCCGTAAAATTTCCAGCAACGCGGCAAGCATAACACCGACTAAAATTATATAAAGGAATATTGTTCGCATAGAATATTTTCGGCTGCGTTAATGTTGTATTATAATATTTTTACTGGGTCTTTGAGAGGTCATTACACTTATATTAAAAAATAATCTTCTATTTTATAAAAAAAAATGAGAGCTTAATCAGGAATAATTTAAAATAAATGTAAGGCATAAATAACGAAGATGCAACCACTGAAAAATTTTTGAACCTTTCGATAATGTGAAAAATTCCTCTAAAAACAATCGAATACGTATGATCTTTATTACAACCTATTCATTCGTGTTAATTCTTTATTATCTTTTAAATAAGAAATTATTGAAAATGATTTTATATGAAGATTTTTTACGAAGATATTTATTTCTTAATAAATATTTTCCTAGAATTATTGTAGCGCCGGCATTTGCCTGCGCCACAAAATTTGGATTCTTTTTTATCATTCCTTGTTTTCTTGCGCAACAACTAAAAGCCCGAGCAATCCAAGATCGCTGAAAAGCAGCGGCGCAAGCACTGGCGCAAAAGCTAAAATTCTTTCCATGCTTAGCGCTCCGGTTCCGGCCAAATCGGCTGAAAGGTGGAATCCAAAACCAAGCACACCTATGACCACTGCTGTTATCATCGTCCAGAAATATACAAGCTCGTCTCCTTTAGTCCATTCTTTTGCAACTGATAAATAGATGACAACCGATGTTGCAAATAGTCCGAAAATAATTGCAATCATTTTGTAAAAAGTATAACCGTATTGTGCATGATCGATCATCGATGTAATTGCGCTGGCACCGAAACCCAAACCTACAAGCCAAAGGAAATGCCTGTCCCTTGAAATAGGCGCTTTAAAAGTACCAAGTCCAGGAATATTTAAAACGCCGGGTTCGTTATTTATCTCTTCAGTGATTGCATAAAGGCCAAGCAGAGAAATTCCGGCAAAAGCAAGCGGAGCTAATATTGGAGAACCGAAGACCACCCACGACCATGATAAATAACCGGCAGGATTTAAAACTGCATTTCCATGGAATGCAGTTCCTAAAATTCCGACTAAAATTCCGATTATCATCAGAACAATGTGCGTCAGAGCCAGCCATTTATGCGGCTTGGATGGGAATGCAGCAATCAGACATGAAATAGCACCAAGCGGAAAATATATTATCGGTATCCATTCGTAAACCGGTATAAATTCGTTAATCGAATGTGCCAGCACAACATCTATTCCGGTAAACATTAAATTAATCCCGACGAACAGCATCAGCAATCTGTTTTTTTCCATCGGAAGACGAATGTTGGCAAGATGAAAAATATTAACGCTGTTCATGGCTTTACTCCTTTCCTATGTTCGGAACGAAGCCTTGCCGCTTCTTCTTTTACTTTTGTTAATTGCTTCAGTAATGGATATATGCCGTGCCATTGAACAAAATCCGGACCTTGCATATAAGCGCCAAACTTTGCAGTTCTACCGTAGTAATGCCATAAGTCGAAAGCATCAAAGCTGATCTGGTTTGCGAAAGGTTTATCTGAAATTATTCCGTCTTTCACAAGGCTCTGCATTATTTGCGATGCTTCGGAAACTTTTGCATTTACAAATGAGGTAACGCTGTCTGCCTTCGCATACTGTTCATCCACAAAGTTTGAAGAATGACAGTTGGCGCAGATCGCTTTCATTGCTTCGCGGCCTTCGATTGCATTTGGTCTGTCTTTGGTAACTGCGGCAAATAAAAATTTAGACAGCCGCTGTCCGACATCATGTGTTGTACCCTGATTGCCGAAGCCGCTCATATGGCAGGTTGCGCATGTTGGTGAAGGCATATCGTTCACTGTTAATCTTCCGGTTTTCTGTTTCCAATTAAATTTATCACCGTCGGTTTGATAAATTACACCGTGCGCCGATTCGTGGTAAATTTCCATTTGAGGATGATCCGGGCCAAGATGGCATTGTCCGCAAATCTCAGGCTTTCTTACTTGCCCAAGTGAAAATTCATGTCTAAGATGGCACTTGCTGCAATTGCCGATAGAGCCGTCGGCATTCGGCTTACCAATCGAATGGCATGTTTGGCAAGCAGCTTTAGTAACTGATGGACCTTCGATATCAAATAATGAATTTCTAGTTGCAGTAATAATTCCATTTGGCTCGCGGTTGGCTTCCGGAATTTGCTCAACAACTTTTTGCTGTTCAGGCATAAAGTCAGATAAACCTGATAAAGCAACCCAGGCTGGCCCGCCATGTCTGCTGTGTTCGAACTGTCTTGTTTCAGCCGGATGACATTTAGCGCATTGCATCGGTGTTGGCGATGCAGTTATAAAAAATCCTTCATGATTTTTACCGGATGGATTTGTCTTATCGACGACATGACAGTCTTCGCACCTAACACCGGCTTTTGCCATAGTGCTCATTGAGAACTGGTTGACAATATCCGGTGTAACACGCTTGTGGCAAGTAGCGCATTTATCAGCGCCGCTGTAAGAAACCTGTTCAGTTGATGTTTTTCCGCCTCCTGCAGGAAGTTTAGTAAATAGATAAACTATCAGCAGGATAATTACCGTTACGCTGATTCCTACGATTAATGTTTTTGGTATCTGTTTATTCATAGCTAACCTGTAAAAATTTGGTTTGATTTATTATAAGATAAGCTTCGATGATTCTAATTTCAACTTGAGGAAGAATATAAATTTTATCGTGTCAGTCTTGTAAAAATAAAAAAACCGCTGCAGGTTATCACCGGCAGCGGCAGGTTAACAGAGAGAGAATTGGATTAGTTATTTGGTGGAAAGAGTTATTGTTCCGGCATTAGTATTCTGACCGCTTACTACAGCAACATTCGTAATTGTAGTGTCTCTGAACATTGTCGTATCGGATGCATCTATATTTACCGTATATTTTCCCGCCGGTAATGCCATCAGTTTATAGTAACCGGTTATAGCATCTGCATACGCGGTTACTGTATCGCTGTTTGCAACTGTCCAGATAGTGGCTTTTGAAGTGATTGGTAAAACCGCACCTGATATTGTTCCGGAAGTAACAGTTGAAACAAGTCTAATAGTTGGCTTAAGAATAAACTTTCCGTTTCCGGTTTGTACGATCGATTTATCCGCATCGAAATCAAGCGTAAGCTGATAAGTTGTGTTAGCTTGAATATCAAATTCATTAGTTAATTTTATTCCTGTCTGCGAACCGCTGGGAACTGTTAAATCATAATTCGATCCGTTGATAACGACGTAATTTCCAGCGCCTAAAATCAATCTGATTTGAGTATAGTGCCCTGCCGGCAGCATTGTATCTCCAAGAACAGCTGAAATTCCATTTCTTAATGAAAGCAAATCATACATATGCGGAGTGCTGTTAATTACATACCAGCCGCTTGAAGTATCACTTGTAGCCGATTGTACATCAACCTCAGTAACGTTTACAAAAACCGCGTCGAAGTTTGCAGGCGAATCTACCATGTACATTTTCATTTCGCCGTTTCCTGATTGAGGAGATGTAGGATTGTTTTTGCTGCATCCGAAAAAAAATAGAATACTAATTATTGGTATTCCAAGAAGTATTTTCTTCATTTTGTACTCCTAGATGAAATTGTATTTTGAAAACATAACTTGATAATTCCAATTTTAGTGCCACGAAAAAAATTCATTCTGGATATTTTTTTTTACATACTCCTGCGAATTAATTGCCGCCTTACGAAATTTATACATGATTTTTTGAAGGACTAATATGCACTGTTTGTTTTATTTAACTCAATAATTTTTATTTGTAACAAAAAGAAAATTAATTTCTTTTTAAAAAGATAAATCAGAAATAACAATCAGGTTGTGATTTTGGAAAAAAGAGAATTTGGAAATACCGGTTTAAAGGTTTCACAAGTTGGTTTCGGAGCAGGACACATTGGCGGAAACGAGCTTACTGAAAATGAAGCGTCAATTCTTCTTAATTCTGTTCTCGATCTTGGAATAAATTTGATAGACACAGCGCGCGGCTACGGGTTATCCGAGGAAAGAATAGGAAAATATATTTCGCGCCGGAGAAAAGATTTTATTCTCTCAACAAAAATTGGTTACGGAATTCCAGGTTATAACGATTGGACTTATGACTGCATAATTGCCGGTGTTGATGAAGCTCTTCGAATAATGAAAACAGATTATATCGATATTGTCCATCTTCATTCTTGTCCGATCGGAACACTGGAGTATGGCGGAGTAATCGATGCCTTGTTAAAAACAGTGGAAGCTGGAAAGGTTCGAGTTGCTGCTTATTCCGGTGAAAATAATGAACTCGGATTTTCAATCGGCTCGGGCAGATTTGGAAGTGTTGAAACTTCGGTTAACATCACCGAACAATACCATCTTGATAATCTCCTTCAAGAAGCGAAGAGTAAAGGTATGGGCGTTATCGCTAAACGTCCGCTCGCAAATGTGCCCTGGCGTTTCGAACAGCAGCCGCACGGCGATTACTCCGAGCAGTACTGGCTGCGCTGGAAGAAAATGGATCTTGACCTTGGAATAAACAGTGTTAAAGATTGGAATGAAACTGCACTGAGGTTTGTAGTTTTTACAGATGTTGTCGATTGTGCAATTGTCGGAACTTCGAACATTAATCATTTAAAAGAAAACATTAAGATGATTAATAAAGGTCCGCTTCCAAAGGATATTTATTATAAGATCAGAACAGCTTTCCGGAAAAATAATGACGGCTGGATGGGACAAATATAATAGCGGACTGTAATCTTTACTTAAATTTTTTCACGAAATTATTAATAACTTTTTACAACTGCTGTTACTTTAATTTTACCTGCTTTCTTGAAATAAAATACAAACCCGACTTTAGCTCCGGCTTTTAAGTCTTTCTTTAGTTTAATCAGCATTACATGATAACCACCCGGTGCAAATTTAATTATTTGGTTCTTGTGGACTCCCAATGATTTTACTTCCTTCATTTCCATCAAACCATTTTTATTCAGCGTCTCATGCACTTGAACGAGTTCAGCAACGGGTGAAGAAACTTTTATAAGTGTGTCTGTATTTGAAGTATTATTCCTTAAATCAAAATATAACGCGCTGTTCATTCCCTTTGCCGCCGGCCTTACCCATGCGCTGTCAATTTCCATTTTAGGTGAATTAAAATTTAAAATTGTTAGAACCGAAAGTAGAAATATCATTTTAATCTCCTAATATTTTTATATCGTTGACTACTGCCTGAATATCTGCCTTGCTGCCGCGGTATTCATTTCTAATTTTGCCGTCTTTATCGATTAAAGTTATTCTATCGGTATGCGTAAAGAAATAAACCGGTGTACCGCTTTCTGTTTTTGTAGTGTCACCCGGCAATGCAAGAATGTTCATGTTATTCAGAATAGATTTTATATCCGAACTTTTTCCTGTTAAAAAAGTAAAATTACTATAATCGATATTTCTAATATCACCGAAGGTTTTTAATATTGAAGGAGTATCCCTCTGAGGATCAAAGCTCATTTCAGCAAATTGAACGTTATTAATATTTTCTTTCTTTAATTGTTCCTGGATCAATTGCATATTGTGCGTTGTCATCGGGCAAATGTCCGGGCAATTCGTATAAATAAAACAAAGAAGCAAAGTCTTACCTTTAAAACTATCCGGGAAAATAACTTTGCTGCTGTCCTGGTTTAATAATACAATATTTTTAACTCCGATTGGCCTGTCTTCAGGAAGCTTTTTACCGCACCCGTTTAATAAAATTAAAATGATCGAAAAGAAAATTATAAAATATATTTTGTTAAGAATTTTTTTATTCATCATTTGGATTTGTTTGTTCGTAAAATCTAAGTTAATAATTAAAGAATTATATGAACTTAGAGTCAGAATTATAATATTAAGTTTAAAGAATTCTCTACAAACATTGAAGTCATTAAGTTTTTATTGTGAATAGAAGCACCGTTTTAAGCAAATTTTAAGAATCTTCTTAGAGAGATTTAAGATATCAAAATTAAGTTTGTGTCAAACAAAAATAATAGGAGTAAAAAATGTTTGACTTATCGTTTATCCATCCGATGATTGTTCATTTTCCCATAGCACTTTTAATAGTGGGATTTCTTTCTGATCTGCTAGGTTTAATTATTAAAAAAGATTTCTTTAGCAGAACAGGCTACTATTTATTAATTTTGGGAACAATAGGAGTCGTTGCTGCTTATTTATCCGGAAACTCCGCAGGCGAAGGAATAACTGAAGCAGGCACTTTAAAACAAGCTTTGGAAACACACGAAAATGCTGGCGAACTTACTTTATGGATTATGGTCTTTGCAGCTCTTGTTAGAATAGCTTTAGTATTTACAAAAAATTATAAAGGAGTTTTCCAGTTGATTGGTCTTTTAATATTTTTTGTCGGAGTTTTATCCATCGCAAGAACAGGATATTACGGCGGCGAGTTAGTTTTTAAACATGCAGCCGGAGTTCAATTTAATATCGGTACAACTCTTGATTCAGGCAGCGACGAAAATTCCGGTAATCAAAATACTGATAAGCAAAAAGAAAAAGATAATGATTAACATGAGTGAATCTCTCTAATGCGTATTCTTATTGTCGAGGACGAACCCGGGATTGCAAACTTTTTAAGAGACGGCTTAACCGAAGAATCTTTTGCGGTTGATATTGCGGCTAACGGAAATAAAGGTCTTGAATTATCGTCTGCAAATGAATATGATCTTATTTTGCTTGATTGGATGATTCCCGGTATCAGCGGAATAGAAGTCTGCAGACAAATAAGAAAATCTAATTCTTTAGTTCCGATTATTTTCTTAACTGCTAAAGATACGGTTACTGATACTGTGTTCGGGCTTGAAGCAGGCGCGAATGACTACATAAAAAAACCTTTTGAATTTGAAGAGCTTCTCGCCCGGATAAGAGTTCAGCTTAGAACTAAAGAAGGGGAGCAATCAATTCTTAAGCTGGGTAATATTACTATGAACCTGGGAACTCATCAGGTATTTAGCAGCTCGAAAGAAATAATTTTAACTCAAAAGGAATTCTCTCTTCTTGAATATCTTATACGGAATAAAGGTAAAGTTTGCACTCGCACAAGAATAATTGAGCACGTTTGGGATATTCACTTTGATGCAGATACTTCGATCATTGATGTTTATATAAATTTTCTGCGCAAAAAGCTTGATGAAGGGAAAGGCAAAAGCTTTATTCATACTATCCGGGGCGTGGGTTATGTTGCACGGGAGGAATGATGCAGCTTAATCTTAGGAATCGTATTTCATTTTTCTATTTGGTTTCCACAGGTGTTTTAATAGGGCTTCTTTTCATGGTCATATATTTTTCAGTCCGCGAAACAGTTTACCGTCATATGGATGAAGATCTTGATGCCGAGTCTAATGAAATAGAAAAAAATCTCGTTGTACTAAACGATCAGTTCATTATCGCAAATGCTTTTGAATGGAATGAACGCGAACACGGTCAAATTGAAGTCAATCCGGTTTTCGTTCAAATAGTTGGTCCCTCCGGGAAGCTGATAAAGAAGACCGGAAATTTATTAACCGAGCAATTAAACTTCAATCCCAATCTAAAAAGTCAAACTTATTTTAACACTTCGCTGTCCGGTTCACAGATCAGACAAGTTCAGCTTCCAATTAAGAATCCGGTTGGGACAACTTTAGGCTATATTGTAGCTGCAATGCCGTTGGAAGAATCCGCTGTAGTACTTCAAAATTTATTTGTCATATTAATGACAACCTATTGGATGGTACTTTTCGTGTTGTTTTATGTAACAAGATATATTGCCGGTAAAAGCATCTCGCCTATAAACAAAGTTATTTCCACTGCCGAAAGAATTACCAAAGAAAATCTTGATGAACGCATTGAACTGCCCGTTCATAAAGATGAAATTTACAAGCTTACCTCCACAATAAATGATTTATTAAACAGACTTGAAGATGCGGTGCTTCGCGAAAAGCAATTTACTTCCGATGCATCGCACGAGCTGCGCACACCGTTGTCTGTTATTAAAGGAACTCTTGAAGTATTGATACGAAAGCCGCGCAATGCTGCCGAGTATGAAAATAAAATTAAATACTGCATTAGCGAAGTTGACCGGATGTCGGCTTTAATTGATCAACTTTTAATGCTTGCAAGATTCGAAAGCGGAAAAATAACTCCGGTAATAAGCGAAATAGATATCAATTCAAGCATTGAATCTACTTTGCAAAGGATGCAGAAATTTATTGCTGAGAAAAAACTTTCAATCAATTATAGTAATGCCGGTAAGGTCTTAGTCCGTGCTGATTCTTCAATGGTTGAAACAATTCTAGAAAATATTTTATCCAATGCAATTAAATATTCTCCGGAAGGAAATGAGATTGAAATAAAAATTAATTCTGTTGAAGGAAAGACAATTTGTTCGATAAAAGATTTTGGAATTGGGATGACGCAGGAACAAGCTTCAAAAATATTCGATAGATTTTACCGCGGAGATGAATCAAGGAATTCGCATATTGAAGGAAACGGTATCGGCCTCGCGATCGTTAAAAGATTAGCCGATCTTCAGAACATTTCACTATCGGTCTCAAGCGAAGTTGGGAAGGGGACGGCATTCACAATTACATTTCCAGATTAAGATTAAAAATAAATAGAAGGAATGCTTTATTGTTAGATAGATTGCTTTAATAAAGGTAGAACATTCTAACTCAATTTAATTGTCCTTCTCTCTCAATATATTCTTCTGCGTGCTTCTGAAAATCATCAAGCGAAGGAAATTGTTTATCTGCAGCAGACATTAGTCTGGCTTGATCTTTTTTCCCGATTATTTCAAGGTCTTCTAAAATTATCAAGCTGCTGAAGCTGAGCTTCTCTGCAATAAATTTTTGACAACTGATTGTTGCAAGTCTTGCATTGGAAGAATTATTTACGCCAAATAAATAAATAGGTCTTTTCCGGCTGTTAAAGCAATAATCAACTTCGTATTCTTCATGTTCCGGGATAGGATAAAATTTCTTTTGCGGATTATATTTCTGCAGCTTATCCATTATGAATTCATCAAGCATTTCAAAAAACAAGCTGTGGATTATTTCTCTTTTGTATAACCGCATATTTGTTATTTTACTTACTGCTTGAGCAAACTGCATCAATCCATTATAAATATATTCCGGCTTGACATCAATAAATAGATTGCCGTTTTCATTTTGTACCGAATTTTCCGCAAGTATCTTATTTAATATTTTTTCCTTATTCGGAGTATCGACATCAAAAGAATAAGATAAACGCATAAGGGTAAGACCATAATCACTAATCCGTACTAAATTCTTAACAGGTAATTCAGTTAAGAAAATATCCATCATATCGCCGTCAGCATGATAAAGTGGTGCAATTACCTGAAGTATATTTTCTCTCTTTTCTTTTAACGAAAAGAAATTATTAAACTGCTCTTTGACCTTATCTAAATACTCTTCAACCATTATTGCTTAATTATTAATTACTTATCAAACATATTTATTTGATTGATGTTTGGGAAATATTTGTCTGCGTCCTTTATATTAACATACCTGCAAAAATAATTCAAAGCTTGTTCAAAAGAAGCATATTCTTTTGGGCACCTCTAAAAACTACATTTCTGGATGCGGCGATTTGATAAAACATCTCCCATGGTTCTCTTAAAACCAAAATTTATCCCTTAGTTTTATTGAATGCTGCTATTAAACGGTTTGTAAAGAAAGATTCTTTGACAATGTCATAGATTTTAACGCTTCCGGGCATAGCTATTCCATGGCAACAACTATTTTCAACTGAACACAACGACAAATATTGTATGTCAGATTCATCATACCAATTTTTGCTCTGGCT
>JAMCWE010000077.1 GCA_023475265.1 Bacteroidota bacterium | reverse complement strand
GTTGCAGCAATTAAGCGGCATAAAATTCCGGTAAGAGAAGGACGAAGTAATCCGAGAAAAAAGAAATGGTCGCTCAAATATCCTTCAAACAAAAGGAGAGCTGTTTAGACCATGTGGCTATCTATTTCTCTTAAGTTGACAGCATTGCTTATCAAGGAGGGGGATTCTGTAGGTAGAGACTCACGGCCGTGAGTCTCTACAAATAATGTTGGGTGTAAAAAATCTTCTCCATTTGTTTTTGTTTTAATTTCCAGTACTATTCTCCCACAATTATAGTAGTTGTACTGATTGCTTTTAATAAAATATTTATTAGCTTCTCTCAGAGTTTACAGGGAGATTTAAAATGCTTCCATATCACTTCTTCTTAAACAATAAATCAAATTAATAAGCGTGGGGAAAATATGACGTAGCAAAATAATTTTCGCATAATAAAAACCTTCCGGGTTTTAAGTGCGGAAGAGAAACAATGATTGTTAGTGCTGATATTAAAAACGACGGGAGACTTTATGAAAAAGGCAAAAAGTTATGTTACGCTAGTTTTTGTTTTTATCTGCATTAATACTTATAGCCAATGGCAAGAACAAAATAGTGGTGTAGCGGTCAATCTCTGGGATGTTTGCTTTGTTGATTCTCTTGATGGATGGGCAATCGGAGACAGCTCTGTTGTAATAAGAACTACTAACGGAGGAAATACGTGGAATTCAATAAGACTGAATTTCCCCACGAATAGTGATTCAAAAATGAGGTTTGTTGATACATTGAATGGTTTTATTCTATCCAAAGGGAAACTATATTCTTCTTCTGACGGTGGGAATAATTGGATTCAACTGGATACAATAAAAAGCCTTGGGATAAATGATTTCTGTTTTATGAATGAAAGCACTGGTTGGATAACTCTCTCAGATTCATGGTTTGCGCCAAAAATCACAGCAATTGCAAAAACAAACAACAAAGGTAAAACATGGAACGTGGTATACAGAGATACGATACAGTATGTCCTTCCATTCGAAGCTATAGATTTCCTAAATGGTAATTTTGGATTAGCCAGTAGAACGTCCCATCAGGATAATAGTGAAACCAAGTTTTATAGGACAGAAAATGGAGGGTTGAGCTGGGAATATGTTGGTAACTATCGTTCCAGTATATATGATCTCCGCATCATCGATAGTTCAAAAATAATTGCAGGAGGTTCCGGTCTCGTAACTTCTATTGATAAAGGAGTCAACTGGGTTATTAGCAATGATTTTCTCTACTATCTAAAGGATTTTTCCTATGCAAATCGAGAAAATGTTTGGTTCATTTATGTATCGCCTTCAGGTGAGTACCAGATATTTTATACTAATCCAACCCTCACGTTCACCAAAATAGCCGTACCGCCCGGAATAATAGCTAATGCGTTGGATAATTTTTTAACCAAATATTGCTGGGTAGTCGGGAATAACGGAAAAGTTTTTCTCTACAAAGATGGTATTACAAAAGTTGAAACAGAATTGGAGAGAACAAAGAGATTTAAAATTTCTCAGAATTATCCAAATCCATTTAATTCGGAAACAAGAATAGAGGTTTCTATAAATTATTATGCTAAAGCAACAATAACTATATATGATATTTTAGGCAGGATTGTAAAAGTGCTGTCGGATGATATTTGGGCTCCTGGCGTTTATTCGATTAGATGGGATGGATTAGATGCACATAATCTTAAATGTTCAAGCGGTATATATTTGTTTGACTTTAGGGCAAATAATTATGAAGAAGTTAAAAAAATAATTCTTTTGCAATAAGAATTAATGGACACATTTATAGAGAAACTAAAGACAAAGAATTGTTCAATTACATAAAAAGTTTTACCACAAAGAATAAAACAACAGAAGGAATTTCAATAGATTTGGTTGTGAATACTCTGAAAGATGAAGCTCAGTTTGATGAAGCTAGGTTATTAAATGAGGAGTTATTAAGCAGTAACTTTAGAAAGGCACGTTTTGCTATGAAAGGAAATCTGAATTTATTTCACATTTATTATGCTCAGGGCAATTACACTTTAGCAAAAGATGTTCTTATAGAGATAAAAGCTGTTGGTGGATGGAACATTGGAATAAATACCGCGGATTTGTTAATGAATGAGATTGATCAGAAAGTTAGTTCAAATGATAAGCTTGTAAAACAAGCTGAGACTAATTCAACTAGCCAAGATTTTTCATTGGAGCAGAGTTATCCCAATCCATTTAACCCAACAACAAAAATTAGTTTTTCACTTCCTCAAAAGAACCAAATCAAACTAAAAGTGTTTGACGTACTGGGAAGAGAGATTCAAATTCTTGCAGATGGAGTTTATGAAGCCGGTAAATATGAAGTAGAGTTTAATGCTAATAGTTTATCCAGCGGAGTATATTTCTATAATTTATCAGACGGAACAAATTCAATTACGAAGAAAATGCTGCTGATGAAATAGTTTTTGTTTGTAGAGACTCGCTGCGGCGAGTCTCTACAAATTTAAAAAACATCTACTTTCAACAACGAAAAAAATAATTGTCTATACCCCTCAATTAATTCCTCGTTCATATTCTCTTCGCCAACTCAAATTGTAATACCCTCTTCATTTTCATATATTTTCGCACCTAAAATCATAAAGTATGAACTACATTCGAAATTTTTGCATAATTGCACACATAGATCACGGCAAATCAACCATCGCCGACTGTTTGCTGGAATTCA
>JAMCWE010000036.1 GCA_023475265.1 Bacteroidota bacterium | reverse complement strand
TTTTAAGTATATCAATTTTTGAAAAAAGTCCGATTTTACAGCTTATAAACGATGTTGAATACAACTTTAATAACCAAGACTACTCTAACCAATTGAATTTATTCAATTTATAATTGGACAGTAGTGAAATTTTATACAGATAAAATTATGTCTTAAGCGCCAAAATTATTCATATAAATTTTAACAAGAATTAATCGATGGATTTAAAAAATATTAAAAAGCAGATACCTTCCGAAATACTTCATCGAGGTTATCAATATTATACCAACAGACAAGTAGTTTCACTTGAAGAGAATGAACCCGGTTTATGGGACGCAGTTGTCTCAGGAAATGAAGATTACAATGTTACTGTGGAAATTGAAAACGGTGAATTAAAATATTGGGACTGTGATTGTCCTTATGAAGACGGGATATGCAAGCATGTTGCGGCTGTCGTCTATGCAATCCCGGAAATTAAAGAACCGGAAATCGAAGCAACAAATAAAAATGAGAAGAGAAAGAAAACTGGTGACATCGATACAATATTTTCTAAAGCTACAAAAGAAGAGCTGCAAGAATTTATAGTCTCCCGGTTTCGGAGGGACGGTAATTTAAAGAATGCATTTACCGCACATTTTTCAGAATATATCGATTCGGACGCTGACGGCAAGTACAGCAAGCTTGTTAAGAATATGATTAGCGCGGCGGAGGATAGGTATGGATTTGTAGACTACCGCTCAACTCGAAGTTTAGCAATGAATCTAAACGGTTTGCTTAATAAGGCTAAGCTGCTGCTTGAAAAGAGAAACTTAATGGAAAGCCTTAGTATAGTTAAAACTTTTATTGAAGAAGTACCGATGCTTGTCCAGCACGAAGATGATTCCGCCGGTGACGCCCGCAATATTTTCGACTATGCATTCGAGATCTTTTCTTTAATTGTAACTAAAGCACCGCCTCAATTAAAGGATGTTTTATTTCAATATTGCCTGGATGAATATCCGAAACAAAAATACCACGACAACAGTTTTGAAGATGGGTTCTTGTATATTTTACCGGCATTGATTTCAACAGACGAACATGAGAAAAAATTTCTTGAGATGATTGACAAACAAGTCGAGGTAGAAAAGACAAAACAATTTGGGGAATATGGAGTAAGCTCACTTCTTAAATTGAAATTTGATTTTTTGTCAGAAAGAAATCTAAAAGAAGAAGCCCGGAAAATAGCTGAGGAAAATAAGCAATACCCGGAAATGATGAACATATTAATTAACGAAAAGATTAAAAGTAAAGATTACATAAAAGCCGTAGGGCTTTGTTTTGAAGGCATAAGGATTGCCGAAGAAAAACGGCATACGGGTACTGTTAAGGATTGGAAGGAAAAGCTTCTATCAGTTTATGAGCTGACAAATAACGTAACCGAGATTAGAAAAGTTGCCGAAAATCTTTTCTTCGAGCATTTATATGAAATGAAATATTATAAGAAATTGAAGTCTACTTATCCGCCGGAAGAATGGAATGGAGTAAGCGAAAGCATTATTGATAAAGTTAAAAACAGAAGAGAAGTGGGAAGTTATTCAGATGCGGAAATACTTGCTAAAATTTTTGTAGAAGAAAATTATAAGGAACGCCTATTAAATTTAATGGAGATAAACAAGGGACACATTCATTTTGTAGATGAGTATGCAAAATATTTAAGCATTGAGTATCCGGGAAAAATACTGGAATATTATGAAGGCGGAGTTAGAGCCATTGCAAAGAATGCCGGACGAAATTTTTATAATGAGATTGCTCAATATCTTAAGAAGATGAAAAAGATTATAGGCGGCGAAGATAAGGTTAAGGAAATCATATTTAATTTTCAGAATACATATAAGAACCGCAAAGCCATGATGGAAATTCTTTCCAAAATTAAATAAGAAATATAAATGAAATTCATTCATAAGAATTTATGACAACAGCAACAATCCTACAGCGCGTTTGGAATTACTGTAACACACTAAGAGATGACGGCGTAAGCTACGGCGATTATCTAGAGCAGCTTACATATCTTCTGTTCCTTAAAATGGCTGATGAATATTCCAAACCGCCCTATAATAGAAAAATAAATATCCCTAAGAATTTGAATTGGGAAAGTTTTAAGAATAAGAGCGGCGCCGAACTCGAAGCTCATTACATAAAAATTCTAAATGAGCTTGGAAAAGAAAAAGGTATGATAGGAGAGATATTTTTCAAGGCTCAAAATAAAATACAGGACCCGGCAAAACTTTATAAGCTAATCAATTTAATTGACGGTGAGAACTGGGTTGTACTCGGTGCTGATGTTAAGGGCGATATTTATGAAGGGCTCCTTGAAAAGAATGCCGAAGATACTAAGTCCGGTGCAGGACAGTATTTTACTCCGCGTGTTTTAATTAAAGCCATGGTAGAATGCATAAGACCGGAACCAAAGAAGACGATAGCAGACCCTGCATGTGGAACAGGCGGATTTTTCCTTAGAGCTTATGATTTTATTGCAGACAAGAAAAATTATGATTTAGATAAAGAGGACAAAGACTTCCTTAAATTCAAAACGGTTACCGGCTGGGAAATAGTAGCAAACACCGCACGGCTTTGCTTAATGAACTTATATCTTCACGGAATCGGAGACTTAAACAGCGAGCCGCCGATTGAAAGAGCGGACAGCTTACTAACCGCACCGTCTGAAAAGTTTGATTATGTTTTAACAAATCCGCCTTTCGGCAAAAAGAGCAGCATAACAATTTCAAATGAAGACGGAACACAAAGCAAGGAAACATTAACTTACGAGAGGCATGACTTTTGGACAACAACATCAAACAAGCAGTTGAACTTTGTTCAGCATGTTAGGTCAATGTTAAAAGCAGATGGTAAGGCGGCTGTAGTTGTACCGGATAATGTTTTATTTGAAGGAGGCGCAGGTGAAACAGTAAGAAGAAGATTACTTGAAACAACAGACCTTCATACAATTCTTAGGCTTCCGACAGGAATATTTTATGCGCAGGGAGTAAAGGCAAATGTAATATTCTTTGACAACAAGCCTGCAAGTAAAAACCCATGGACAAAAGAAGTCTGGATTTATGATCTTCGTACTAATATCCACTTCACCTTAAAAACACAGCAAATGAAATTTGAGGATTTGAAAGACTTCATTGACTGCTACAATCCTAAAAACAGATTTAAGAGAAAAGAAACAGATCGGTTCAAGAAATTTACTTATGAAGAAATAGCAGCAAGAGATAAAACCAATCTTGATATTTTCTGGCTTAAAGATGAAAGTTTGGGTGATATGGATAATTTACCAGACCCGGATGTACTGGCTTTGGAAATAGTAGAAAATCTGGAAGCCGGATTGGAAAGTTTTAAAGAGATAATTGAAAGTTTGAACGGAAAGAAATAATACTAAAGTTAGTTCATCCAATTTTGTGAAGAGTAATTTATATTATCTTTACCCAGATAAATAGTTTAATATGATCAATAAATACCATAAGAATTAAATTGAATCTAAGATTTGGGCTTCAGTTACATTTCAGTTTATACAAGATAATTTTTTAAAAATGGAATATTTTACTTGACAATAAAATTGGAAAATAATATCTTACTTAAAGGATTTCGAAAAGCATTAAGTAAAATATTCGCTGGTAATAGTCTGTAACTGACGTGGCGAAGCTATGAAAAGGGGTGCTTGAAGAAAAAATGCTGGAGTTTTTCTTCCTACATAGTTTCACTCATGATACTCAAATAAATAAAAAATGAATATTAAAAAACAGATAAGAAAAAGAGTAACACTAAAAGATGTTGCAAAGGTATTATCACTTACTCCCGCAACTGTATCCAAAGCATTAAGCGATGGAAGTGATATTTCGGAGGAAACAAAAGAGAAGGTAAGAAAAGTTTGTGCAGAACTTGGGTACAGACCTAATTTATTAGCAAGATCTTTAATTAGTAATAGAAGCAGGATACTTGGTGTATTAGTACCTGATTTAAGAATTTCATTCTTTTCTGAAGCAGTAAGAGGAATGTATGAAGAAGCTAGCAGGAAAGGGTATGAATGCCTTGTTCTAGTTCATGATGAAAACGTGCATAAAGAAAGAAAGAAATTAGAGTTCTTGTCTGACATACATGCAGATGGGATATTACTTAACGCAGCAGGGGGAAAAGGCAACTATGATATATACAATAAAATTAATGAAGAAGGAGTAAGAATAGTTTGCTGGGATAGAAGCTTAAATAATGACATGGAATTTAAATCCGTAAAAATTGATGACATTAATGCATCATTTAAATTAACATCAAAACTAATTAAGCTGGGAAGAAAAAATATCTTATTCTTAGGTCCAAACACGGGTTTGCGCCTGCTACAGGATAGATTTAATGGATACAAGTTGGCTTTAGAAAAAAATAACGTCGCTTATAATCCTCAACTTGTTGTACAGTCTTTCAGAAGTGTTGAAGACAGCTATAAAAAAATGTTATCGATTCTTGATAAAGGTATTAGGATTGATGCAATAGTGAGCATAGGAGGCCTGGTTACTTATGGCGCTGGGAAAGCTCTTCTTGAAAGAAATTTTTCAATTCCTGAAGATGTTATTATTGGTGAGTTTGGCGATAATGATATAGTCTATCGACTAGGGGTTCCCTTTTATACGGTTTTTCAAAATCCCTATGAAATAGGTAAAGCTGCTACGGATTTATTAATAAAAATGATCGAAACACGAAAAGAAGATATAGAATTTGATGATATTATCATAGATTCTAAAATATGTGAAAGAAAACAAATAAAAGTTAGCTAATAAATATTTTTTTTAATTAACTTAAAGGTTTTCGCAATTGATTAAGTAAATATTTACCACTAAAAAGCAATTTAAATGGCATAATAATTTTTTTTATTAAGAATGGAAATAAAATTTATATGATTAACAAGAATTTAGTTTTTTTGGAAGATAAGTGGGACAAAGATTACTCAAGTACTTTGGCTGAGCCGGAAAGATTACGCTATCGTTCAAATTTACTAGGTTCTGACTTGCGTATAACTAATTTCGGAGGTGGAAACACATCTTCGAAAATAGAGATGGAAGATATACTTTCGGATACATTTGTGGATGTATTATGGGTAAAGGGAAGTGGCGGCGATCTTGGATCAATAAAACGGAATGGATTTGCAACTTTATATATGGATAAATTTACAGCATTAGATAAAAAATATAAAGGTGTAAAAGATGAAGACGAAATGCTCGAATTTTATCCACTTTGTACATTTGGCTTAAACCCTAGTCCGGCTTCGATAGATACACCACTTCATGGAATGATTCCATATAAAAATGTCGACCACATGCATCCGGATTGGGCAATAGCTATAGCCGCTTCCGCAAACGGGCAGCAACTTCTGAAAGAATTTAACAAGGAATTCGGATATCATCTTGTTTGGCTGCCGTGGCAGAGACCCGGTTATCAGCTTGGCACCATGCTTAAAGATGTTATTTATAAAAATCCTAAGGCTGAAGGTGCAATATTAGGTTCGCACGGTTTAATTAACTGGAATGATGACCATTACGGATGTTACCGCTTGACACTTGAAATAATAGACAGCATGGGCGAGTTTGTCGTATCTAGAATTAAAAATACCGATGATAAAATATTCGGTGGACAAAAATATCAAAAATTAGAAAATAGGAAATGGGTAGCTGAACAAATACTGCCAACGATACGTGGATATATTGGTAAAGAAAAATTTGTCATCGGAAGTTATATCGATTTACCTGAAGTTCTGAGATTCGTTAACAGCAATGACGGAGAAAAATTAGCATTCATGGGTACTAGCTGTCCTGATCATTTTATTAGAACAAAGGTAAGACCTATGTACATTAATTGGAATCCGCAATCAGATGACATTAATAAACTGAGAAGTGCAATTGCCGAAGCTTTTAGAAAATACGAAGTCGATTATAAAAATTATTATGAGAATAATAAAGAGGAGGATTCGCCTGCGGTCAGAGGGCTAAAGCCTACAGTTGTTCTAGTACCGGGAGTTGGCATGTTCAGCTTTGGTAAGAATAAAAAAGAATCAAGGATTACAGGAGAGTTTTATGTAAATGCAATTCATGTAATTGAAGGTGCTACGTCAATGAATACGGGAAAAATTGATAAGGGTATAGAACCTGAAAGAATATGTAATAACTACGTTTCATTATCGCCTAATGAATCTTTTAGAATTGAATATTGGGCTTTGGAAGAGGCAAAAATTAAACGTCAACCAAAAGAAAAAGAATCAGCAAGAAAAATCGCAATTGTTATCGGCGGTGGCAGCGGTATAGGTCGTGAATTTTGTCTAAAACTTGCGAGTGAAGGAGCTCAAGTAGCGGTAGCAGATATAGATTTTAAAGCAGCAGCAGAAACGGTCAATCAATTACATGATATAAATGGATTGGAGTCTGCATTCGCTGTTGAAATAAATATTACAGATAGACAATCGGTTAAGGAAGCATATAATAAAGTTATAATAGAATATGGAGGTTTAGATATTTTAATTAATACTGCCGCAGTTTTTATACCTCCCGATAAAGATGGAAAGACATATAATGATGAAACATGGGCTAAAACTTTTAAAATCAATATTACAAGCAATTATATTCTAATAGAGGAATTTGCTGAAATAATTAAAAACCAAAATACTTATGGAACTGTTTTGTTAACAAGTTCAGCAAATGCAGTAGTGCCAAAATCTGGAAGCGAACCATATGATATCAGTAAAGCTGCAATTAATCATTTGATCAGGGAACTTGCGATCAGGTACTCCCCCATGTTAAGAATAAATGGAGTCAGTCCTGCTACAGTAATAGAAGGCAGTAAAATGTTCCCACGAGATCGTGTTATAAGCAGCTTAGCGAAATACCAAATAAAATTCGACAATAATAAAGATACTGAATCCTTACGTAAAAAATTAGCAGAATTTTATGCACAACGAACTTTATTAAATAAAGAGGTTCGACCAATAGACATTGTTGAAGCAGGTTACCACCTAATATCAGAAAAATCAAATCGTACTACTGGTCATATCATTCCTGTAGATGGCGGACTTAAGGAAGCTTTTTTACGATAAATAATCAAAATCTACAATAGTAGTTTATACTTTTATTAAATCTCTTTATATGAAAGAAAATAAATTTATTGGCTTTGACCTTGGAGCCGAGAGCGGACGTTGTGTAGTTGGTAAGCTGAGTGATAATAAATTAACATTGCATGAAGTTCACCGCTTTACTACACACAGCATTAAATATGATGAAGGATTTCACTGGGATATTCTTGCGATCTACGAAGAAATTAAAACTGGACTAATAAAAGCTCAAAAAGAATTCGGCAGTGAGTTTGACGGAATCGGTATTGATACATGGGGAGTTGATTATGTTTTAATCGATAAAGACGGGCGCATAATTGGGTACCCGTATCATTACCGCGACGACCGCACGGACGATATTATGAAGCAAGCATTTCAAATTCTTCCGAAAGAAGAAATTTATAGTAAAACCGGGATACAATTTGCACAGTTTAACACGCTGTTTCAGCTTATATCTGAGACGAAGCAGAAATCTAATTTATTAAATATAACAGATAAGATGCTGCTTATACCGGATTATTTATCGTTTCTACTTACCGGAAAAAAGAAAGCCGAATTTACAATTGCATCAACAACAAGTCTTTTGGATTCCAGTATAAGAAAATGGTCATGGGAATTGATTGACGCTTTTTGCCTTCCACGAAAAATTTTTCCTGAAATAATAGAGCCAGGCGCTACAATAGGAAATCTGTTGCCTTCAATTGCAAATCAAACCGGCTTGAATCAGAATATTCCGGTAATTGCCAGTGCAAGTCATGACACTGCTTCTGCAGTGGCTTCAGTACCTGCGTTTGAAGATAGTTGGGTTTTCTTAAGCTCCGGAACCTGGTCATTGATGGGAGTTGAATTAAAACAGCCAATTCTAACCAGCGAAGCAATGGAACATAATTTTACAAATGAAGGAGGATTTGAAAATACAATCCGATTTCTTAAGAACATTATTGGTCTTTGGCCTATTCAAGAATGCAGAAGATACTGGCAGGAAAGATCAAAAGAATATAGCTATTCTGAATTAACATCTTGGGCTTCAGCAAATGGATTTGCAAAAGCATGGATTGATTTAAACGATCCGCGGTTTCTTAAAACGGGAGAAATGCCTGAGAAGATAATTTCATATTTAAAAGAAACTGGACAGTCATTTAAATCAGATATTGGTTTTGTTATTAGAGTGGTTCTTGAAAGCCTTGCCTTTAGCTACAGGAAAACACTAAATGAAATTGAAACTATCTCCGGTAAGAAAATAAAAATTTTACATGCTGTAGGTGGAGGAATTCAGAATGAACTTCTTACACAATTAACAGCAGATGCTATCGGTCGCAGTGTTCTTGCTGGACCCGTGGAAGGAACAATAATTGGAAACATTGGAGTTCAAGCGATAGCTTGCGGTGCCGTACAGGATCTTCATGCATGGAGAATGATTGTAGCCAACTCATTCGAGTTAAAAATGTATGAACCAAAAAATTCAAGTTATTTCGATGAAAATGAACAACGCTATAATAACATATTGAAATAAATTTGGGATTCAATGCAAAGCAAAAGAGACGAAGACTTAATAAAACAATTCATTGAATCTGCAAAAAGTGCTGCTGCATTCGTAGAATTAATTCCATCTAACGCAGAATCATTAAATAACTCTTTGATAGCTGCTACAGGAAATGAAATGATCCTTCTTGCTGAGCCTGATGATTTAGACCCGGAACTATTTTCAATATTTAAGTTAAATAAAAATGTTGTTACCGAACCCACAAAAGAACAGATCTCAAATATTAAGACAGGTATTACGGATGCATTTTGTGCAATTGCAAATACAGGCTCGGTTTGTGTTTCGGTTACAAAAAATTTATCAAGCCCTGCAAGCATGCTTACACGACAACACATAGTTATTATCGATGTAAATACGATAGTTCAAAAACCGCGAGATGTTTTTTCAGATTCTTACTTGGAAGGAAAAGGATTAAAGCGCAGCTTTTCAATAATAACTGGTCCAAGCGCAACTGCTGATATGGGGCCGCTAGTTAGAGGTGTTCACGGTCCGGGTAAATTGCATATTATAATTCTTGATTAGATAAATGGAAAACATTAACGACTATATTATTCATCCTAGACAAATAGCTGACAAATCTTCAAAAGAGTCTCTTCAGAAAGCGATTAAATTAGCCCTTGATGTTGAGACTGATGCAGTACGATTTAACACTCAAACCTTTAATACTAATAGATACAAGGCTGTAAAAAAGTTAAATGATTACGAAGAGTTGAAGGATCGCGCACGGCAGATAAAAGAGGATTCTATTCAGAATTTACCGGCGCTTATTGTCAAACTTTCGCACTCAATTAAAGCACGTGGCGGAATAGTATTCATTGCAGGTTCAAAAAAAGAAGCAACCGATTATATAAAAAATGTTTGTATATCCCATAACGCAAAGCTTATTGTAAAAGCAAAATCAATTACTTCTGAAGAGATAGAATTAAATTATGAAATGGAAAAAGTTGGGATCGAGATCGCAGAGACAGATCTGGCTGAATTTATTTTACAAGTATCCAAAGAGCAGCCATCTCACAATGTAGCCCCGGCTATTCACAGAAGCAGAGAAAGTATTTCGGAACTATTTAAAAGAAATTTTAGAACTGATAAAAGGCTCGATACAGGCGAAGAACTAACCGAGTTTGCGAGAGATATACTAAGACAAAAATTCCTTTCGGCAGATATAGGGATAAGCGGAGCCAACCTAATAGCAGCAGATGAAGGAACTATTTTGTTAGTTGAAAGCGAAGGAAACATAAGGCTTACAACTCAGCTTCCGACGGTTCATATTGCGGTTGCAGGCGTAGAAAAAATTATTCCAAGTAAAAAGGATTTTGGCATATTCATAGAACTATTGGCAACAAGCGGCACAGGTCAATCACTAACATCATATACCAATATATTAGAACCTCCAATAGATTTACCGGTCTTAAATTTAAATGGAAGACAAGGTAAGCAAAGGGAATTTCATTTGGTGCTTATAGATAATGGTCGTATGAAAATGCGAGAGGATGATGATCTAAGGGAGGCTCTTTACTGCATAAGATGCAGCGCATGTATGAATGTTTGCGCAAACTTTCAGGCTGTGGGCGGACATGCATTCGGCGGAGAAGTTTATACAGGAGGAATCGGCGGCGCCTGGACAGTTGGAACTACCGGCAGTTTAGAAAAAGGCAGGTTTGCAGAATTATGTACAGGATGTTCTAGATGCGTTCCAAATTGTCCTGTAAGGATTGATATTCCAAGATTGAATACAACAATAAAAAATCGTTTAATAAAAGCAGACGGTGGTCCATCATTTCAAAAATCTTTCTTCGGTAATTTCTCGACAATAGGGAAGTATGCATCAATCATACCTGTGCTATCAAATTGGGTAAGCAATTTTGCTATCAGTAGAAAACTGATGGAAAAAATTATAGGTTTTGATAAACGTCGTTCAATTCCGCAGTTTGCAAAAAAAACATTAGTAAAACAGTATGAGAAATATCGTAAAAGTACAATCGTAAAATCTAAAACAAATATATTGACTCGTAGAGTAGTTTTATTTGCCGATGTATTTACTAATTATAATAATCCTCAAGTTGGAATGGCAGCCATCAGAGTGTTTGATAAATTAGGTGTCCCTATCACTCTGAGCAAAGTACTTGATGATGGAAGAGCATTACAGTCACAAGGTTTAGTAGAATTAGCAAGAAACAAAGCTCTCAAGCTTGCAGCTTATCTTGAACAACTCATCGACAGCGGAAAAGAAGTTATTGTTGTTGAACCGAGTGTATTATCTTTATTTAGATATGATTATAAAAAGTTAATAAACAATGATAAGCTTTTCTATAAATTAGCAAAACATACTTATGATCCAATCGAATATATCAATAAGCTTCTTATTCATTTGGAAGTTGATTTGACTAATAAATTAAATATTCCCAATCCGTCATCTACATACATTTTTTATCATGCACATTGTCAGATGAAAACAGTAGGCGCTGGAAATGCGGCTTCAGATTTTTATAGATCACTAGGTTTTAATGTTAGTGTATCTAATGTTGAATGCTGCGGTATGGCAGGCAGTTTTGGCTATAAAAAAGAATATTATGAATTAAGCAAGAATGTTGGAAGCGATCTAATAAATCAAATAAGAAAATCAAATTCATTTGATAATAAGACAATAATTTTAGCAAGCGGAATATCTTGCCGTGAACAAATAGAAGATGAATTAAACAATCCTATTTATCATCCTATTGAATACTTAGAAAAAATATTAAAATAACCTCAATAGTTTATAAACAATATAAATTTAACAAAGGAAATTTATGACGGAAAAACAATTAGAATATGGTCTCAAATCTCTTAACGAAGAATTTGGTGAAGACCGGGTTAATAAAGCAATTAATGCAATTGAGAAATTCAAAGTCGAAGTGCCGAGTTGGGTTTTTGGAGAATTCGGCGGGGGAAGATTCGGCGGATATATGCCTCCGGGTTTTGCAAGAGATATTAATGAAAAGCTTGATGATGCAGCATTTGTAAATAAACTTACCGGGGCAGTAGAGGGAATTGCAACACACATATTGTGGGACTATTCATTAGACGGTTTAACGGGGTCATTTGAAATTGCCAGGCAAGTTGCTAACGAGGCAAATAAGCGCGGCTTAAAATTAGGCTCAATTAATCCAACCTATTTTTTGAAAGGCTCTCATCGGGGAAGTCTTTCTGCTGAAGAGTCAAATACTCGTGAAAAATATGTAGAGCAAACAATTCTTTCAGTAAAAATTGCAGGCGAATTAGCTAATGGTATAGTAGCAATCTGGGTACCGGATGGTTCCAATTATCCCGGTCAAATTGAATTAAAGAAAGCCTACAATAACACTAAGCAATCGTTAAAAGAAGTAGCTTCTGAAATTGTTAAGATTAATAAGAACTCAAACAAAAAAGTTAAAGCTTTAATAGAATATAAAGTGTTTGAACCGGGAACTTACAGCACCGTTTTATCAGATTGGGGAAGTGCTTATCTAATTGCAAAAGAGTTTGACGGGAATGCGGGTGTTCTTATAGATATGGGGCATCATCACCATTCAACAAATGTAGAGCAAATTGTAGCAAGGCTTTTAAATGAGGGCATATATGGCGGATTTCATTTTAATACCCGTTATGCGGCTGATGATGATCATGCAGTTGAACCTAATCCCGAAATGGCAAGAATATTTTACGAGTTAATTTCCGGAGGTGGTATTTTTGGGAAGAATAATTGGGCATTGATGATTGACCAGTGTAGCAGCAGGGAAAAAAGGATTCCGGCGATTCTTCATTCTATCGATTCTTTGCAGCTATCATTGGCAAAGGCAATGTTGGTTGATCAAAAATTACTCTCAGCATATCAAAAAAACGATGAGATAATTTTAGCCAATCGTGTTTTTAATAATGCAATAATGAATGCCGATGTGAGACCTATTGTAGCAAAGGCAAGGCTAAATAAAAGCTTATCGCTTGATCCGGTTAAAGAATATAGTAAAAGCGGATATCAAGAAAAAATTGAACTTTTAAGAGCAGAGGAATTAATTGTTCAATTTCCTCAATATTAAGCATAAAATATAAATTTGAAAAAGAATCTCTGACTTTTCATTTGGATCTGATTCGCTTAGTTTATTTGATCCAAATTATTGATTTAATCACTAAAAAGAGACAACGAAATAATGCTTTGTGAAATTATATATGACGAAATTTTTCAAGAATAGTTATTCCTTGTTATATGATGTTTCAACATGCGTATCAAAAAGGGGTAAACCCTGGTTGATGTATCTCTTTCTTCATTGAACTATTTGAATGTAATAAACAATTTAGTGCTATAATTATTAACGTCGAAGTTTATGACATATGAAAATGTAATAGGACATTTTTTATAAAAATGATTTGTAATTTTTTTCAATCTAGCTTTAAACCTCAAAAAAGATATTCATCATAAATTTAAAACAATTGTATAAGTGAATTAATATGAAGTCTAAAATACTCTTTGGATATTTAGTACTTTTTTCTATTTGCTCTTTGTGTTCTATAAATCTCTTTCCTCAAAGCATAACAAAAGGGACCCTTGTAGGACAAATAATAGGTGTAAATGATAAGAAAGCACTTCCTTATGCCACAGTCATAGTTAAAGGCACAAATAATGGTGCAGCTGCTGATATCAATGGTAACTATATAGTACGAAATATAGATACCGGTAAACAGATAATTACCGTTTCTTATGTTGGGTATGAAACAAAAAATGTCGAGGTTTTAATTAAACCTGATAAAACGACTGAATTAAATGTGGCATTGGAAATTACAGCACTAAAAGGCAAGGAAGTAGTCGTAACTGCTCAAAGGGTTGGACAACAAGGAGCTATAAACGAACAAATTAATTCTAATGTAATTAAAAATGTAGTGGCTGCGGATCGCCTTCAAGAAAACCCTGATGCAAATGTAGCCGAAGCGATTGGGCGACTTCCAGGTATTTCACTTATTAGATCAGGTGGCGAAGGCACTGGTATTGTATTACGTGGACTAGATCCGAAATATACCCAGGTATTATTAGATGGTATTCCTTTACCTTCTACCGATGATAATACCAGAGCAACAGGTATATCTGGTATTTCTCAGTATGATCTTCAAGGAGTAGAAATATTTAAATCAGCTACGGCTGATATGGAGGGCGATGCTGTTGCTGGGGCAATAAATCTGAAATTAAACGAAGCTCCCAATGGTTTTAAATACAACCTTATGGCTCAAGGCGGTTATAACGATCTAAATAGCTATTGGAAGAATTACAAATTTGCTGGTGATATTAGCGATAGATTTTTTAATAACAATTTAGGTGTTATGTTTAGTCTTGATGCAGAAAGTGTTAATAGGGGAGACCAATCTCTTAGCGCCAGTTATGAGACAAAGACGATTCCTTCTCCTGGTCAATTAGCGCCATTATATACTGGTTTGATTGGTCTAAATGATATAAAAAGAATTAATAATAAAGGGGCTGGAACTTTAGTAATTGACTATAAACTTTCTTCTGAATCTAAACTTTTTTTATTTAATTTTTTTTCTCACAATAATCAAAATTATACTCAAGTCTCTAAGTCATATGATTTAAATTCTGGAGGTATCAATTATAATATTAATGATGCACCTAATAACTATTCCGAATTGTATGTTGGTTCGTTTAAGGCAGAGCATGAATTCTCTTCATTTGAAATGGATGAGGGTTTTGCAATTACCCAATCCCATGTATTTACTCCCGATTCAAGAAATTGGACTTTTTACTATTCTGGAACCGGTTTAAAAAAGTATGGCGATGATTCAACACAAAGTTTGCCATTAAATCAAATTCTTGCATTAGCTACCGATACTCTCTCTAATTCGACATTGAATAATTTCTATTTATATAATATGAATCGACAGGCAAACGATTTGTTAGAAAAGAATATAGATACATATATAAACTTTAAAATTCCCTTTAATTTGGGTGACTA
>JAMCWE010000211.1 GCA_023475265.1 Bacteroidota bacterium | reverse complement strand
TTAATTAGAAAGGTTGGCAAAACCTATAAATATTACGTAACAGAATTTGGAAGACAAGTAATAATCACATGTTTGAAGTTGAAGAATTTAGTGATTATACCAAGCCTCAATTTTGTTAACGCCTAATCTATTTCTTGCCAGTTTTGGTTTTAATTTTATTGATAAGGTACTAACATTAATTCGCCAAAAGATGTTTAGGCGGGCAAAATATGTTTTTTGCGGGGTAGTGTGCCCCAACTAATCATTAACTAAAATGAAAGGATTACCGACATGGACGAGATAAAAAAACTTCTGGACGAGTGCAAAAAGGCGAACTGGATTCCGCCGCATGACTGTAAAAAGAATCTTAGAATTATTTCTCAAACTCACTCTGTAAATTCACTTCACAATATTGCTATTGCTCAAACAAAGCAGTGCAGAATATGCGGAAAGAAGTATGAAGAATCAGATCCGGACGGTATTAAATGTCGGACATAGGCTGATGAGCCTTTGGCTCAAAAGTTTACGAAAGTAGCCACCAAACAAAGCGAGACTTTTCAAAGGTCCCGCAAATTAAAATTAAAAATTACAAACTCAGTCAATCCGGGTTTAGTATAGGTAAAGAATTTAAAGTTACATACAGCCCTAATAAAATAATTCTTGAAATTATTGAAGATCAGAAAGTAAATTCTTAAGTTTCAGTATCCTAAAAAGTTCAAAAGCCAATGGAAGCAACACAATTACAAATGAATCTATCTTTAAGTTTTAGCGGTAAGCTTTCCCTGAACTTTCTTACTGATGGACTCATTAAATTTACATCCAGTAGTATTAAGCAGCAGTTGCAAAAGTGCATACACACTGCACACTCAGTGCATACTTTAAATAAACAGGACTTTTCGCCTGTTCAAAAACAAAAAAGCCCGATTTTTTATCAAAATCGAGCTTTTGAAGTGGGCCCGGAAGGACTTGAACCTCCGACCCGCTGATTATGAGTAATCGGGATTCCTGATCATATCGCTTGTATACCTTCCTTTTTGTACAACTCGGACAAAGTCGGTACAATTCAGAGGAGGTTTATAAAATGTTCCTTACTAAAGACAGTAGCTCACCTTATTACCAGGTAGTTTATTTTATTGATGGAAAACGAACAAAGAAGTCAACAAAGAAAACCACATATGAAGAAGCACAAAAATTTCTTTCACAGTTTCACCCGGAAGAAGAAACAGAAACCAAACCAATAAATATTTCACTTACTCGTTTTCAAAAAGAATATGTTGAATATGTTACTAACTCAAAATCTAAGCATTACCTCAGATCGGTTAATCTTTCTTTTTCCCAATTGCTTTCATACAGCGGTGATATATTTCTTCAAAATCTGACCACTAAAATTTTAGACAAGTTTATTATTTCCACCTTTGCCCGCGCTCCTAAAGCAGCATCGTTATATTATCGTACATTAAAAGCAGCGTTTACAAAGGCTGTGGTTTGGGAATATCTCAACGAGAATCCGCTTAAAAAAATTAAAGCTCCGAAAGTTGAAAAAACTTTCCCGGTTTTTATAGCAATTACAGAACTAAATTCAATCTTAGAAAATACAAGTGAGGCGTATCTAAAAAATATATTCATCGCCGGTTATTATACTGGAATGCGCTTAGGAGAAATATTAAACATGAAATGGAACTGGATCGACTTTCAGCAAAATGTTATTAAAGTTCAGTGCTCGGAATCTTTCACAACAAAAAGTAAAAAAGAAAGAATCATTCCAATTAGTCAAACTCTTAGAAATGTTTTGCTAAATCAATTTCCTAAAGTCATTGATGTAGATAAAAATAATTATGTATTTGTTCGTGTACCGGGTATAAAGTTCAATGAAAATTTTATTAGTAAACAATTTAAAAAATCAGTTCGTACTGCTGGGCTTGATGACAAAATCCACTTCCACACTTTACGTCATTCATTCGCTTCAATGTTGGTTCAACGCGGAGTTTCTCTTTATGTGGTTAAAGAATTATTAGGTCATGAAGATTTGAGCACGACTCAAATTTATTCCCATTTGCAAAGTCAGAATTTAAAAGATGCAGTAAATCTTCTATAATCAAATTAGACAACATGAACAGTTTCAAATTTACGTTGCGAACCAAACTGCAAAAATACCTGTCCAAGTTGTCCAAAATTCTCGATTTCGTTATT
The DNA here is from genome assembly GCA_023475265.1 of Bacteroidota bacterium. GTDB lineage: Bacteria > Bacteroidota > Ignavibacteria > Ignavibacteriales > Ignavibacteriaceae > FEN-1297. Next base: position 12,466 of record JAMCWE010000211.1, on the reverse strand, counting down.
ATTATTTCAAACTGTCCAACAATATGCCCAATAAAATCTTTGAAAATAGATTACATTCGAAGAATTCCTTTAATTTGGACACTTGGACACTTTTAAAACCATTTAGCAACACAAACCTCAAAACAAAGTGTCCATCTGTCCAAATTCATTTTTAGCGGTAGAGCTTTCGTTTTCCTTAAAACTAATAAACCTTTCATTCCCGGATTTTCTTTCAGCACTCTTTAATCCTTTGATTCTTCCTGCTTCCTTCAGCCAACGAGTAAACTTAGTCAATTTCATTTCTTCAAAGTCATCAAATTCTTTTTTGAAATTATCCATCAATATTTTTCTATTATGCTCTATAGAAAAATCCAGAGCTTCAAAATATTCCGCAAACTCTTCACAAGTCGCATCTATCAATTTTTTCTTTTCAAGATTAACATGATTGCAATTGACTAAGCCCCGGTTCAAATAAAGCTGCAAGCACCCAATCATATAATTCAAAAAATTATTCCATTCCTCATTACTCCATTCATCAAAAAAGCGGTGACCAATTTCGTCAATAGGTCTATGCGATTTATTATAGTGGTCCGAGAACTCAATTATAAATTGCCGGTCTAGTGTCGAGTCGTCAGATCCTTCAATAGTGTAATTAGTCGAGATTATGATTTTAGGCGATTGATGAAAAGGTATTATTATTTCATTCTGATTTTTTCTTTCAACAGTTATATCATCCGTAATGACAGAGAACAGTTTATCAAAATTAAATTTCTTAGCAACATCATTGAACTCAATAATTGCAGTATCAAGCGTAACCGACTGAAATAAAAAGTTACGCGAGAAATTAAAATTTCTTCCGTCAAGCCTTACAGTCTTGCGAAGCTTCCCAATTGCTTGAGCAACTAATCCTTTTCCGCTTCTTCCGTAAGCACCGTCGCTAAGTTTTTCATCAAGAAAAATTACTGCCTTTGCATTTGTCGAGTCCTTGTAATTATGCAGCAGATATCCAATTGCACTCCGGAAAGACAAAATTCTTTGCTCATCTTTCTTGCAAATATTCCGGACAAACTTTTCAAACTCCGATTCGCCTTTCTCTGCATTAAATCTTTTCTGAATTATTTGTTTATCCCAAATAAAACCTTCAAGTTCTTCATATCGCTTTACTGCAATTTTGTTTTGTTCAATCTCTACAAAACAATTTGTGAAAAATAAAAATCCTTTATCCTTGGTGTCTCTTAGAAATTCAAGCTTCCTGGTTTCAAGGAATTCAAGAAAGCCATTTACAAAGTGTTGCGAAGCTCCCTTTATTACAGCATCAATTACTTTTATTTTGGGTGTATCTTTGAACAGCTCGTAATCATCTAATCGCTTCAAGTAATCAATAACAAAATCTTTTATATTGAAGATCTCAACCTCCCTGACAATATTTTTGCTCACCTTCAGCAAAATATATCCATGTTCGAGCTGCAGCTTACAAAAACCATTCTCCTCTAAAAATCTTTTGAAGTTCTGCTTAGAGATTTTTGTTTTATCATTCTCAATATACCAGTACTTCACAAACGGTTTTTGCCAGCCATACTTTTCAGCAATATGGTATACAGTTCCAAGAGTTATACTTCCGTTATATTTCTTCATCAGCTCATCAAATTTTTTATTTATCTCAAACTCCGAATCATGATAATGCTGATTGCTCAAACTCATCTGCAAAAAATATTTTCTTCCATCTTCTCCGATAGTCACCAAACCGAATCCGATCCGGTACCATTCTTCATAACAGTCACTCGGAAGCTTCGCCCGTTTGAACTCAATTGCACTTTCTAATTTTTCCTTATCAAATCCAGCCGGTTCAAAAGTTCTCTTGCCTACGGCAAGAACTTCTTTCTCTTTTTCCAAATCGCAAAACTCTTCCAGACACTCAATCAAAACATTTAGAGTAATTTCCTTCGGAGCTTCCTCCGGCTTTCCGTATATGAAAGAATAAATATTCCCGCTGGGATGTTTTGAGTAAGGCAGTATCGTCATTGAATTACACCATCTCAATTCAATATGATCGCAAAGCTCATCCACCTTCGGATTAAGACGGTAAACACTTTTAGGACCATTTAATATTTTATGCAGCTCTTCGCTCTCACTCAACTTAAACCATATATGAAATCCGTTTCCGCTTCCGCTCTTTACAATCCACGGATAAATTTCACCAAGACCCAATCGCTTTGCAAACATCTCAACAAAGCTTAAGTCCAACACCTTATCAAAATCTAAATTGCGAATATCATTTATGCCGCAGATTCCGCCAACACCAGTAATGCCTTCATTCCAACCAAGCCGAGCTATATCTTTTTCAGTTTGTTCAATCAACTGCCAATTTTCCCAGGCAATAGTCGGACGTTTCCCAATCACTGGCAAAACATTAAATCCAAATTTTTTATTATAAGCTGCTGCCAATTCATTAAACTTCATTTTTATCCTCCTATGATAATCATTGTAAATCCGCTAAATCAGCGTCATTTGTATGCTATTGTTTTTATTCTTTTCAAATGACTCAATGACTAATGACCAATGACATTTTTTAAATACGAAATAGCGTAGGTTTTAGCCCGTTTTTTCTTCTCAGTTCATTTAATTTTATCAGACCCCTACATTTCCACCTAATCATAAACAAATGTCCCTTCAAAATCGATTTTTACTTTTTTTCCTGTTATAGATTTTAACGTCTTCTTTGCTATATCCGGACGACTGAACCTGCAGCTAAAAATCCAGAGATTTGTATTCAACGCCTGTCCGCACAAATGAAAACCGTTTCTTCTTCTCATTTTCTTTGCAACGTCTCTTTCATCAGTTTGAACTCTATAAAATTTCTTTCCTTTTTCTTCCTGCCACAAATAAGTCATTATATCCTCAGTTGAAAAATCTTTCTTACTTCTTGGTCATTGAGCTTGTCGAAATGCCCGCCTTCTTCTTGCCACAAGTACGTCATCTTATTCACTCCTATTAATAATTAATTTCAATTCGGCTGTAGGTCTTTTATTCATAAAAGTCTCTTCCCTATCCAATACACTTATCGCATCTCTCAAAGCATCAATATTTAAATGCGAATAAATCTCCGTGGTTGTAATTGAAGCATGTCCCAGCAATTCCTTCACCTTATATAAAGAAACTCCCTGTTGAACTAAATTTGATGCGAAGCTATGCCTCAACGAATGAAAATGAATTGCTTTATCTATACCGGCTTTCTTGCAAGCGCTTTTAAATCTTCTTGAAAAATGATCGCCAGTAAAATTTTCACCATTCCTTTTACAAAACACAAAACTTTCGCCAATCGGTATTGCATTCCTCTTCCCTCTTTGTTCGAGCAAAGCTTTCAGAGCTTCGTCACTGATTGGAATAAATCTTTGTTCTCTACCTTTCGTAATAAATTCTTCATCCCCAACAGTAATTATCCTGGTTGTTAAATTTATATTCTTCAATTTTAAATTAACGATCTCATTCAATCTCATTCCCGTATAATATCCAACAATAACAGCATTCCTAACCACATCTTCTTCAATTTGATTGCTGATAGCCGTGAGCTGATCGCTGTTTATAAACGCCGGCGCTGTCTTTTGTCTCTTCGGCAATTTTACTTTAACGAAAAAATTTTCTTTCACATATCCCCAATCCTTTGCTTTATTGAAAGCAGCTTTTAGATTTCTATAATACACAACATGTCCTTTCCTTATTTTTTGCTGTAGATATACTAGGAAGGTTTCAACATCTTTTTGAGTAATGTTGTTAATAGCTTTTTGAGGTCCGAAAAAATTCAAGAGGTTATTCAATGCAATAGTAATTGAATGGAGATAGGAACCAGATCTATTATTTTTAATCAGATTTTTATATTCGTCAGCAAAGACCCTAAGAGTAATCACTTCTTTTGCTTCAGTAGTAAAAGACATCAGAAGCTTCAACTTCTCAATATCCTCAACACTCAACTTTCCAAGCAAACTTTGTAATCCTTCCATTTTGCTTCTCTCTCGCTTTTTTTCTTTCTGCTTTTTCGTCCCAGCGCCTTAAAAGAATTGCGATAAGAAATTTCATGAAGTGAAGCGTTAAAAGAGAAAATCTGTTAACGAAGTGAGTTATTTTCTCTTAGCAGAACGGAATGAAATTTTAGCAATTCTTTTTTAGCGCATGTTCTTTTGTTTCTTTTCTTGCGCCAAGAAAAGAAAATAGAATTGGCTTAAGGAGGTTCTATTTTATCTTCCTTACCAATTTCTTCATCAAACAATCCCGGTTGATTATCAGCAATATTAATTGCTTCCTCATTTTCAATTGAATTGGGTTCATCATTCTGATGAATCCATGCGTCTAACTCATGTTTAAAAAAATAAAGATATTTCCCCGCGGGCTTATGGAATGGAATCTTTCTTTGACTTGTATATTTGTAGAGTTGTGAATTCGATATGCTTAAATACTGTGCGGCTTGATTTAGGTTTAGTAGATTTGTTTTGTTTCCCCTCAGAAGATTTTCAATTATTTCAAGCCTCCTAAGAAGTTCTTCACCTATATGACTTTCCATTTTTAACACTCCTTCAAATTTTGTTGCTTCCAAAAAATTTGTCGGATGTTAATATATAATACAGATTAGAACGAAATGCGTATTTTGCGTATATACGCTTTTTGATATTAGGTCACTGAACTTGCCTGCCCCGCAATGGAGGCGGTCGAAGTGCGGTCACTGCGCTTGCCGAAGTGTTAATTCTGTCTCTTAACGTGTTCTAAAATTAAATCTAAAATTTCCGGTTTACCTTTAAAGTTTGTTTCTATTACACTGTAAATAAACTTTAGCAAAGGCTCGCTTGATGTACTTCTTTCCTCATCTCTAATTTCTTTTTTCCTTGCATTATACTTTGTTGCAAAGCCCTTGATATCAGCTTTTTCACTGAAGAATATTCTTCCAATTTGTGTTGCTTCTGTTTTCAATGAAATTATATCAGCTTTCTTCATAGCCTCAAATATCCTCACTACATCTGAGACTCTGCCTCTTATTCTTATCAATCCTATTGTTTCTTCCTCTTCTAATTTTAGAAGAAATTTTCTATACTCAATTTCATTCTGAATGAACTTTTCAAAGGTTGGTTTCAGTCCTATATTTTCATCCAGCTCCGTTGGCCGGTTTTTCTTTTCTAACAAAACATAATTTAAATAGCTCAGTTGTTCCTTTATCGTTGGAAGTTCATTGCATTGTTCCATTACTTTTTCTCTAATAAAATCAAAAGTGGACTCTCTTGTCCAGCAATAACGCGCCATATTTTTCCCCTCCGGGATTTTGAGTTAAAAAACAAAATCTTTATTTTTTCAATAAATGTTTGACTTACTCTTAAATAAAAAAGGCAATTCATGGTAATTTAGATTTCTATTTAATTCAGAAATACGGCACAGCCGTCTATTAGATAAATGAAATCTTTATTAAAAATACTTTTTATAGAGTAGACAATTGTTGCATCATTATGTGAATCATCTTACTCTAATTGATCACTCTTTTGTAAAGGCAATCTTTTACTTCCTTAACTCCGGTGCAAAAAATATTGTAGCGGTAGTTCCCTTCGAAAAGAAATTCAAAACATTCAAGCAATAAGATTAAAGCAAACTTCATTAACAATAAACTCGATGAAGTGAAATGCATTTTTTACTCAAACTGGTTTAATATACTTTGCGTTGAGTTTTTTATTAGACACCATTTTAAAATTTATGATCAGCAGTTAAACGCTGTAATAGAAAAAGTTCGCAGCAATTTTAAGACGCTCCCAGCCAATTTTCAAGGCAAAGTTGATTTCCCTGTTAACGACCCGGCTTATTTCGAAAAGTTATCAAAATTAATTATTCCCAAATGCCGAAAAAACGATCCGCGTTATATGTTAACTGCAAAAGCAATAATTCTGTTTTTATTTTTAAATGGTAAATTCGGTCGCACTACACCGGAAGATCCTCCCTCAATCTTCAACCAACTCGAAAAATCATCCTAGATTTTTTATTCCTTCCCCGCCTTTCTACTTAAACGACATCAAATAAATCACGCCCGCCCGCTCAAAGCTCTCTGAGGGAAGGAGGGTTAAAAAATTTTTATAGAATTAAAGTAAAAGAATTAAAACAAATGTTTCATCCATATTTAACCTTATCAGAGGGAGTTAAGATAGCAGCTATAAGTTTTGATAAAGATGTTAAAAAACTTAGCTGCTGTGCGGTGTAAAAATTTTTTTCATCTCATCACTCTCATCGCATTCAGTATAGCAATTATGGCTACACCCATTCACCAAATTCAGCACACTTAGAATTTTCTTCCGTTGTATTGATTCCAAAGCTTTGCTTTAACTCAGCAAGTCGTTCCGCTTTATTATCGGAAGCAATAATATTTTGCGGGGAAACAAAACCGGATTTAATTAATCTTTCTATTAATACACCGGCAATTATTCCACCTCCTATAAAAGAATACTTTTTATTTTTAAGTTCATCCATTTTGATTTAACTCCAAGTCGTAACCACCGGTGTTTGAAATTTTTCTTGCTGTATTCCTTCCATAATTTCTTTGTAAGAAAAAGACTCGGCGGAAAATATCTCAATCAGTCTCATGTCGAAGATATCGCCAAGTCGGTCCCTTAATTTTTTAGAAACCAGATCAACTGCATATTGCCAGCTTTTTTCATAGCTGCAAGCACCCGCCGGCATAACAAATATTTTTATATCAAATTTCTTTTCCATTCTTTCTATCTTAGTGCCGGCATTAACAATACAGACATATCAGCGCTTCTCGCAATATTGTGGCTTACGCTTCCCAAAAACAATTCCTTTATAAAGCCGCGCCCCTGACTTCCCATTACAATTAACGTATATCCATTTTTGGATTCATTGAGTATTTCTTGAGTAGGGTTACCATATGGAATTTTTATTTCAACATTAGTTGCGCCTTTTTTAACAAGTCTCTCTTTCAGCATTTCCAAACGTTCAATATCAATTCTGTTAAACTCCTCTAACTTCTCTTTCAGATGTGTATCAATTTTTGTTTTATCTTGAACGTGAATCAGTGTAACATTTTTACAACCATCTTCAACAATTCTTTCAGCATAATCAAAAGCTCTGTGAGCGGTATCTGAAAAATCTGTTGCATAGAGAATCTTTTCTTTGAAGTCAACGCAAGATGGAGCCACGCATTTCTCGTCGTTCACTTCGGTTACTTTTGTCCGTATTAGTAATAGTGGTTTCTCATGGCTATGTAGCACTTCCGAAGTCACTTTGCCAATTCTAAAAAGCAAATGACTTGCAGCGCTCTCGCCGTGTGAGCCGACAACAATAAGTGATACATTCTTTTCCTGTGCGACTCTTTTTATTTCTTCAGAAGGAATCCCCGGTGCAATTTCAAGTGTTGTGTTGAATCCTTCCGCCTTTATAGTATTTTGCTGTTTTATCAGTGCCGGTTCAACGAAATCTTTTATAAGATATTTCAGCGAATCAAGATGTCTTATGCCAAGGGCATAGAATAAAATTACTTCTTCAACGCCGAGCGACTTGAATCCTTTCATACAAGTTATTACACTGTCGCTTACCGGTGATAAATCCGATGCTATTAATATTTTCTTAAACATTTTTTTCTCCTTCTACAATTTCATTTTTGATTTCAACTAAAGGCAAAGTTTTTCTATTGCTATCTAAAAAATTTCTGAATTGCATTATAATCTTAGCAATTATCAACAGTAATGGTAATTCAATAATCGGTCCTAAAATAATAGCCATATATACCAATGGATGCCCGGGGAAAGCAGCAACTGCTACCCCTATTACTGCTTCGGAGTTTCGCGCTGTTGTTGTGAAAGCCATAGTTACCGTATCAGCATATCCAAGATTAAATATTTTCCCTATCAGAACTGCAAGTAAGAAAAGCACAAAGAAAAAGATTATCAGAAATATTACTAACAATCCAACTTTGTTTATTTCTGAAAGTGTTAGAGATTTTTGCGAAATAAACATACTGAGAATAACCACAACCAACGCCCAGAGTTTTACTTCACCTAATGCCGATTTAAAGTTATTGAAGAAATAATCTTTTCCTTTTTTCTTGATGATAGATTTTTGAATAATAAAACCAAGCACGAATGGAGCCGCAAGAAACAATAGAACGCTTCTTATGAGTGCAGAAAAATCAACCGGAATAACTTTTCCGATAAGAAAGTATAAGTAGAGCGGCATTAAGATTATTTGCAGTGTAATATTCCAAGGGAGAAGGGAAATACCCCAAGCCACGTCTCCTTTGGCTATATCGGTAAATATAAGATACCAGCCAATGCAAGGCGTAAGAGTATAAAGAATAGCTCCAACCCAGAAGTCCGGATAATTTTTCAAAATAAACCAGCCCATTGACCAAGAGAAAAGTGGAATCACGATGAAATTTACTATTATAACAATTATTGTAGGCTTAACTTTTTTGAAAGCGCTCCCTACATCCTTTATCTCAATCGGCAGCATTACAGCAAGTATAACAAAGAATACACCTATTTCAACTACATAGGTCATCCACGGTAAATCTGTATTTAAGATGTTCTGAATAATTACCCCTAATACAGCAGCGCCGATTAGTATAAAAGGTTTTTCTTTATCTTTTGTTGATAACCGTGCCATATAAAACACCTCTTAATCAGTAATTGTCTGTTCTGCTGTTTTTAATTCCGGTGTTTCGACTTCAACTGCAAAATATTTCTTCTTAAACCGTAGTGCTACGTTCACAAGTCCGATTAATACCGGCACTTCAACTAAAGGTCCTATTACAGTTGCAAAAGCAGCCGCCGAGTTTATTCCAAACACTGCAACAGCTACTGCAATAGCTAATTCAAAATCATTGCTGCCGGCAGTGAAAGCGGCAGTTGTGATTTTTTCATAACTATAACCCATTTTCTTTGCTATAAAAAATGTTACAAAAAACATCCCTGCGAAATAAAATAGATATGGAATTGCGACTCTTATAACATCGAGCGGAAGCTCAACTATCTTTTCGCCTTTAAGTGAGAACATCACAAAAATTGTAAACAGAAGCGCAATCGGTGTAAGTATAGAAATCTTCGGGACGAATTTTGTATGATACCATTCTTTATCTTTTATTTTAACTAGACTTGCGCGGGTTATCATTCCGCCAAAGAAAGGGATGCCAAGATAAATAAGAACTGTAACTGCTATCTCCCAAATAGATATTTCTACTAATGCTCCTTTAAATCCAAATAACGGGGGCAATACAGTTATAAATATGTAAGCGTAAACCGAATATAAGAACACTTGGAATATTGCATTGAAAGCAACAAGTCCGGCAGCTAATTCCGAATCTCCTTTTGCCAGATCATTCCAGACAAGAACCATGGCGATGCAGCGTGCAAGACCAACTAATATTACACCCATCATCATTTCCGGTTTATCCGGTAAAAAGATCATTGCAAATAAAAACATTACGAGTGGACCGACAATCCAGTTTTGGATTAATGATAATGAAAGAAGTTTTACATTCTTAAAAACAACGGGAAGCTCTTCATATTTTACTTTTGCAAGCGGCGGATACATCATTAAGATCAATCCGATAGCAATAGGAATGTTTGTAGTTCCGGAACTTAAAGAATCCCAGAAACCGGCTATACCGGGAAAAATTGATCCTGCAGCAACTCCCAAGAACATTGTGATAAAAATCCACAGTGTTAAGTAACGGTCAAAAAATGATAACTCTCTTGATACTGAACTCATATTTTTTCCTCTTCAATAATTCTATATTTTTTATTCATCATTTTTTTGATATGGTCAGTCATTAAATTCTTTTATCCATCCTATAATCTGATTTTTAATCTGGTCCCTAACGTTTCTCGTAGCATTTAGTCTTTCTTCATAACTGCCTTCAAATTTTGCTGGATCTTTAAAACTCCATTCAATTTCTTGTCTAACTCCCGGGAAAATAGGGCAGCGTTCCAAAGATTCTTTATCGCAAAGTTTTATCACATAAGAAAAAAACTTTCCTTGTTTAAGAAAGTCGAATGCAGATTTTGTTTTGTTATCTGAAATGTCTATTCCTTCTTCCTTCATCACTTCTACTACTAATGGATTTAATACGCCCGGCTCTAATCCGGCGCTTTCTGCAAAAAACTTTTCGCTTCCGTATTTATTTAAAAATGCTTCAGCCATTTGGCTTCTTGCACTATTTTCAACACAGACAAACAATATTTTAAATTTATTCATAGTAATTCCTTTCGTAAGAAATTAATGTGTTTATAAACCAATTGTAATTTTATACTAACTCTGCAAGTTTTTTTGGTAAAATTCATAAAAATCATTTTTTATCTCATCTCTAATCCTTCTAAAAATTTTCAATATTTCTTCTTCTGTTCCTGTTGCGTCCGCTGGATCTTCAAATCCTATGTGCAATTGCTTTCCCACCTTGCCAATAAATACCGGACAAGTTTCCTTTGCGTTATCGCAAACGGTAATTACAAAATCAAATGATTCGTTCAAGAATTTATCAACCATCTTTGGATAATTTTTTGAAAGGTCTATTCCAACTTCTTTCATTACTTGTATTGCTTTTGGATGAACTTGTTTTGATGGATTTGTTCCGGCTGAATAGACTTCTAACTCACTATCAAATGATTTTAGAAATCCTTCCGCTATCTGACTCCGGCAGCTATTGCCGGTGCATAAGATTAAAATTTTCTTCCTCAATTTATCTCCATATTTATTATTGATTATTATTTACATACTTATTGCAGAATTTACTAATCTAACTAACAAGTCGAAGGTGCAGCAAGCTTTGCAAAATCCATAGATATTTCATTGCTTATTGAAGCATTACAACTTTGCAATATTTCTTTTACACTATTTTGCTTCTCAGCTAATTCTCTATTAAGCGAATTATTTTGAATCTTCGATGCGAGCCTTCTTAGTTCGGCAATTTCGGGCTGAGTCAAAGTGCCGTCATACTGCTTTTTCTGAAAATCAGCCGAAAGTGTATAATATTTTTCAGTTAAACTTGATAGTTCTTCATCGCTCTCATATTTATCCAATGCCCCTAAATATTCGATCACTTCTGAAGTAGCTTGAAGCGCCCTCACAAAATCGTCCGCTACATATTCAATTTGTTTTTCCATTTCATTTTCTCCAATTATCCGCAGCAGCCGCCAGCTGGTTTGGCAAGCCCTGCAAAATTAAATTTTAGTTTTTCACTTAGATAAGTATTAAGCTCCTGGTAAAAGCTGATTAGCTCTTCTTGTGTTGTGTAATAATCACCTAACACTTTATTCTCCATCGCTTTCTTTCGGGCATCTTCAATTTGATTTTCATCTTCGGGCTTAATACCTCCCCATCGTGCCCGCATTTGGTAATCGCTTATTACCGTATTGTATTCCCTTGCAGCCTCTTTAGCGGATTCATCAATTCTGAATTGATCGCGTGCCTTAACAAAATTTTTGTATGCTTTCGAATTTAAAATGGCTTTACCAAGTGCTTGCGCCGCGGTATTTAGCCGGTCGACATTTACCTGGTTCACTTCTACTTGTCCATTTCTCATTTTTATTCCTTCTTCATTAATATTATACTTTAATTTTATTGTTGAATAAAAGCTCGGATGCTTTTTGAATCATACCAAGACCTTTTATTTCCGATTCAAGCAGCGGCATTACAGTAACCGGTAGTTGAAATCTCTCTTTAATTTCACCAAGATATTTTTCCTGCATCTTTCTTCTTTTTATGAAAAATTCATTTGTGCAGTATTCCGGTTCAAGCACTTGGTTGGCAACTACAAACTGAGTTTTAATTCCGGCTTCTTTCAAATCGAGCATTGCCCTGTATGCTTCAATTACCGGAGTTGATTCCGGATAAACTACAAATGCAAATATCGATTGTTCCGGATTTTTCATTCTTACAATAACTCTATCAAATCTTTTTTGTGTAACCGATTTTGCATCCTGGCTTTTTTGATTGGTTGTAACCATCAAACTAACCTGGTCACTGTAATCAAAAGGAAGTTCAAGCAATCGCAGTGTATGTCCGGTCGGCGCTGTATCGAACACTACAAAATCATAATCATCGCTTTCTACATAAGCCATAAATTTATCGAATGCCGCCATCTCTTCCGTGCAAGGTGATTCAAGTTCTTCTTTAATTGCTATCATCATATCTTCGGAATATTTCGGTTTTGATTCTTCAATAATTCTCTGCTTGTATTCTTCGGTAGCTTTTTCCTGGTCAACAATTACTGACCAAAGATTTTCAACACCTTTAATTTTTTGAATTTTGTCGGTAATATTTTGTTCAAGCACTTCACCTATATGTGCTGCCGGATCGGTTGTGAGTAATAGCGTCTTATATCCCCCTGTTGCAAACTTGTAAGCCGTTGCTACCGAAGAATACAAGCAGAGAATTATTGAAGAATCAAAACCGAAATATTCCGAAGATATGATGATAGCAATTAAAGAAGAACTTGAATCACCTTGCA
>JAMCWE010000005.1 GCA_023475265.1 Bacteroidota bacterium | reverse complement strand
TTTTCAGTTTAGTAATTTTCTTTGCATGGGTAGCTTTTTTTGTATCATCAGCTTTCTTTGTAATTTTTTTTGCGGCAGATTTCACTGCAACTTTTTTAACTGCTGCTGAGATTTTCTTTTTACCAGCTGGTTTTGGTTTTGCAGTCTTTTTATTTATTTGTTTTGCTGCAGCTTTATGTGTGGTAGATTTTTTTGCCATATTATGGTCTCCTTTAATTAGGGATTCACCTTTTCAATTTGAATTGAGCAATCATACTCTCCGATTTTCCATTCTTGATTAAAACCGCCGTTGAACTTACTCTCATTAACAAGTTGTTCGGCAAGCGTTTCGTTAGAGATGTATTCACTAAAAGATTTTACCGCTTCAACAAGATTGCTACTTCCGTTAAATTTAATTTTTATTCTATCTATTACTTCAAAACCGGCGTCCTTTCTCATATTCTGAACTCGATTAACAAACTCTCTTGCTAATCCTTCAGCTATTAAATTATTGTTGAGTTCAGTATCAAGGGCAACAGTTACGCCTTCTTGTGTTTCAACCAGCCACCCGGTAATTTCTGATCCGATTATTTCCACATCATCTTTTGATAAAACTATTTCTTCACCATCAATTTGAATTTTTACTGATTCACCTTTTTCAATTGCTGTTATTTCACTTTTACCAAATGATTTAATTGCATTTGCAACCGGATTTACTTTTTTACCAAACTTAGGTCCAATCGATTTGAAGTTTGCTTTAGCCGATTTATTTACAATTTCCGAATCATCATTAAGAACGATCATCTCTTTTATATTTACTTCATCAAGGACAACATCTTTCATCATTCTAAGCGATTCTCTTTTTTCTTTATCAACTACTACCATTAGTTTCAAGAGAGGCTGCCTAACTTTCAAATTGTTTTTTGCCCGCATCGATCTTGTAAGATATACAACTTTTTGGGCAATTTCCATTTTGTCTTCTAATTCTTTTTCAAAATAATTTGTTTTTGGAAAATCCGCTAAATGAACCGACTCAAACATCTCCTTTTTTGTAACCGAATTCAAGTTTTGATATAATTCTTCTGAAATAAAAGGCGCAAACGGGGAAGTTAATTTGGCAATAACAATTAAACATTCATACAAAGTTTGATATGCCGAAAGTTTGTTCTCGTTCATTTCAGATTTCCAAAAACGTCTTCTGCATCTTCTTACATACCAATTGGAAAGATGATCGATCGTAAAATCGGAAACAGCTCTCGCTGCTTTGGTTACATCGTATTCATCCATCATTTTTTCATAATCAACAATCAATGAATTTAATTTAGAAATAATCCACCGGTCAATTTCCGGACGTTTTTCGTAAGGAACTAATTCTTCCTCGAAATTAAATTTATCTATGTTTGCATAAAGTGCGAAGAAAGAAAACGTGTTTAATAATGTTCCAAAAAATTTTCTCTGGACTTCAACTAATCCTACTTCGTCAAATAATGTTGGCCGCCACGGCGGACTGTTTGTAACAAGATACCACCTTGTTGCATCAGCGCCATACTTATCAAATAATACAAACGGATCGACTGTATTGCCTCTCGACTTAGACATTTTTAATCCGGTTTTGTCGAGAATAAGTTCATTAACAATTATATTCTTGAAGGCAACATTGTCAAAAAGCATTGTTGCAATTGCATGAAGAGTATAAAACCATCCTCTTGTCTGATCAATTCCTTCGCAGATAAAATCAGCCGGGAAGGAATGTTTTTCAAACCATTCTTTATTTTCAAAAGGATAATGATATTGCGCAAACGGCATTGAACCGGAGTCAAACCAAACATCTATCAACTCCGGTGTTCGTTTATAAATTTTCCCATTTTTTTCAAAAAGAATTTTATCAACGAAAGGTTTGTGAAGATCGATATTCTCAATATCTCTTACTGAAATTCTCTTTCCGTTTTCTTCTATGAATCCGTTTTTCAACTCTTCTATGCTTCCAACGGCAATCATATCACCGTCTTCATTTAACCAGATCGGAAGCGGAGTTGCCCAAAATCTATCGCGCGACAAAGCCCAGTCTTTATTTTCTTCAAGCCAATTGCCGAATCTTCCGGAACCAACTTCCGGCGGTTGCCAGTTAATTGTCTTATTGAGTTCGACCATTCTATTGGCAACAGAAGTTGTTCGTATGAACCAAGATTCTCGTGCATAATAAATTACCGGAACATTTTCGTGCCGCCAGCTAAAAGGATACGAGTGAGTAATAGTTTCTTTTCTGTAAAGTGAACCTTCCTCTTTCATTTTCTGGATGATTCCTTTGTCGGCATCTTTAACAAACTGTCCGGCAAAATCAGTAACTTCATCTGTGAATAAACCACCGCGGGTAACCGGCTGCAGCATCGGCAAATTATATTTTTTGGAAAGCTCATAGTCATCAGCACCAAATGCAGGCGCAATGTGAACTATTCCAGAACCGTCTTCTGTGCTTACAAAATCGCCGAGGCAAACAAAGAATGCTTTCTTATCTTTGAAAGCAGAATTTCCATTTACTTTTATGTAACCAAAAAGCTGCTCGTACTCAATTCCTTCAAGGTCTTTGCCTTTTACCTGTTCAACAATTTCATATTCGCCATCGATTACAGACAAACGCTCTTTGGCTAAAATTATTTTTTTACTTTTATGATTGATCTTCACATACTCAACATCTTTACCGACAGCAAGTGCAACGTTTGAAATAAGTGTCCACGGAGTTGTTGTCCAAACAAGAAAATATTCATCTTTATTTTTTATTTTGAAGAAAACATAAACCGAAGGATCTTTTGTTTCGCGGTAACCGAGAGCAAGCTCATGAGATGAAAGAACCGTTTCTGATTTCGGATCTTGCGGAACAATTTTGTAATCTTTATAGATTAATCCTTTATCGAAAAGAGTTTTTAGCGCCCACCAAACTGATTCGATATAATCATTCTTTAAAGTAATATAAGCAGAATCAAGATCGATCCAATACCCCATTCGGGTTGTCATTTTTTCCCAGAGATCGAGATAAGTAAAAACTGAATCGCGGCAAGCTTGATTGTATTTTTCAACGCCGTATTCAAGAACTTCACTTTTATGTTTTATACCGATTCTTTTTTCAACTTCAATTTCAACCGGCAAACCGTGGGTGTCCCATCCAGCTTTTCTTTCAACACGAAAACCTTTTAATGTTTTGTATCTGCAAACTAGATCCTTTAAAGTTCTAGCCATAACATGATGAATTCCAGGTTTGCCATTGGCAGTCGGCGGGCCCTCATAAAATGTAAAAGGTTTTAATTCATCTTTTGACGAAATACTTTTTTCAAAAATTTTATTTTCCTGCCAGAACTTTAAAATCTTTTCTTCAATTTCCGGATAATTTATTTTTTCTAAATTTTGTTTGAACATTACAGCAATAATTTTTAATTGAATTTTAATTTGATTTTATCGGCTAACCGATATTTTCATACCTTTTAATTAATTCTTTTTCAGCTTGAATGAATTCTTTCAATTCCTTTTCAATTCTTTCTTTTTTTAGAACTGTATTTTTTGCGGTTAATTCTGCATCATTAATTATCTTCTGTGCAGTTACCTTAGCTTCTCTTATTTCAAGTTCTGCTTCTTTCTTTGCATCTCTTACAAGGTCTTCATAAGTCTTCAGCCTCTCTTTAAGCACTAAAGAGTCTCTTTGATAAGTTAGAATTTCTACAACAGACATTCCGAAGAAAGCCATTGCCCCCAAAGTTATATCGCGAAGACTATACAAAATTAAATTTTCAGTCAGCAATTCATTAGCAGCAAAATAATCGCGGAAGAAAGAAATCATTAGAACACTGATAATTGTAACTGCAATAATCATTGCAAAAACTACTTTACCGCCATACCGCCATCCTAAAGTTTTACTGATAAACCAGCCGCACGCAAAACACATTACTGAAAGAACAAACCATACTGAAAAATTATTATCTCCAAACTTGAAGAGATTAGTATTCAAAAAATTAGAAGCGAACATCAGAATGCCAAGCAATGCCGGCGTGAAATAATAATGGATTTTTTTATTTTCCATTTAAATCCTCTTAATTACTTCTTTCATTATTAATGTCATTCGTGGTTCTGCTTTCATTGCAGTTGCAATTATTTCTTCAACTTTAGCCGGCTTAAGTGAATCCGGAAAACATTCATCCGTAACAATGCTGATTCCAAGAACTTTCATTCCCATGTGATTTGCAACTATATTTTCCGGAATAGTTGACATACCAACAACATCAGCTCCTATAGCTCTTAAAAATCTATACTCAGCTTTAGTTTCAAGATTAGGCCCCGGCACTGCAACATAAACTCCTTTTTGAACTCTAATTTTATTTTCAAGTGCAACTTCTTCAGCATGTTTAATCAGCTCATGATTATATGGCTCGCTCATATCGGGAAACCGCGGGCCAAGTTCATCTTCATTCTTGCCGATTAAAGGATTATCACCCAAGAGATTAATATGATCAACCATCAACATAATATCGCCTCTTTGGAAAAGAGGATTCATTCCGCCGCAAGCATTTGATACAAGTAAAGTTTTAACGCCCAAATATTTCATTACTCTAACAGGAAAAGTAATTTGCTGCATTGAGTAACCTTCATAATAATGAAAGCGGCCCTGCATGGCAACAACTTTTTGACTATTTATTGTTCCAAAAATTAATTTTCCTTTGTGCGATTCAACAGTGGATAAAGGGAAATGCGGAATTTCGGCGTAGTCAATTTCAAGATCTATTTTTATTTCCTTTACCAATCCTCCAAGACCGGTACCGAGAATAATTCCAACTGGAAATTCGTCTTTCGTCTTTTTACGAATAACATTTAGAGCTTCATGTATTTTGGGAATTAAATCATTCATCTAATTATAAAAGTTTATTTACAACTTCATCAATATTAATATCTATTTTCTTGGGCTGTTCAATTTGTTTAACTTCTATTTCTTCTTCGCCGGCATCTTCTACTTTCAGCTCAAGCAAACGAGCCTGCGAATTAATTATAGATTTTAAATTCGCAATTATCAAATCTCTTTCTTCTCTCAAATTTATAACGGCACTTCTAATTTCGTTGGCGCTTTCTTTTGCTTTTTCCAAAAGCTGTGAAGATTTAATCTCAGCTTCTTTTATCATCAAGCTCGATTGTTTTTTTATAGATTCAATAGATTTTGTTGATGATTCTTGAGCCTTCAATAAAGTATCTTGAAGATTCTTTTCTATTTTTCTGAAATCGGATAATTTTGCAGCTGCTTCCTCAAGTTCTTTCTTTAAAGTTTCATTTTCCTTTTGAAGAGTTTCGAATTCATCTGAAAGTTTTTCGAGGAAAGCCTGAACTTCATCTTTATCATAACCTCTCAAACCTTTGTTGAATTCCTGCTTCTTAATGCTAATTGGGGAAACTTTCATAGCTTCTCCTTCCAGCTTGTTGAATAATCTCTTTGTCCGAAAATTGCTGAACCAATTCTTAACATTGTTGAACCTTCTTCAATTGCAATTTCAAAATCGGAAGTCATTCCCATTGATAACTCTTTAATATTAATATTATCGCTGTTTAACCGATTTCTTAATTTACGTAAATGGCTGAAACTTTTCCTAATCAAATTTTTATCATCGGTTAACGGACCTATTGTCATCAATCCTACCAAATCCAAATTGGGGAAATCAATACAATAATTTGCCAGGTCTCTTATTTCATTATAATCAGTGAGCCCGGATTTTGTTTCCTCATCGGATGTTTTAATTTGTAAAAGAACTTTTTGGACTTTGTTTATCGATCCAGCCCGTTTATTAATTTCTGTTGCAATCAAAAGTGAATCTACAGAATGAATATACTCTGCGGAATTTACTACGAACCGAACTTTATTTCTTTGCAGGCTGCCGATAAAATGCCAAATGATCTTATCCCCCAGTCTCGAATATTTTATATCTAATTCTTGTGCCCTATTCTCGCCAAAATCCCGAATACCTTCATTATAAGCCTGCTCAATTTCTTCAACACCGAAATTTTTTGAAACTGCAATCAGTTTTATCTCAGATAAATCTCGACTAACTTCAATGCATCTTTTTTGAATCTTTTCCTTAACTTCGTGTAGATTTTCGGCTACCATACAAAAATTAAGATTGTGAATTTATAGGTTTTCATATCAATAATCAACGTTAAATGACTGCCTAAGTTATCTATTTTGTTTCTTAAAAATAAACAATTTAAATCCAACTTATTCAAATAACTCATTCTTAATTTTATTAATTTTAAATCGAAAAATTATTTTATTAACCCGGATTATTTATGGAAAATACAATATTAGCTGGTATCAAAGAAAAAGCATCTAAAAGTAAAAAGACAATTGTTCTGCCTGAATCTCACGACGAAAGAGTTTTAAGAGCCGCTGAAATCTTATCCAAAGAAAAAATAGCTTCAATTATTACCTTAGGCGATGAGAACAAAATCAGACCTGTTGCAGATAAGCTTGCAATAGATTTATCCGGCGTAAGAATAATTGATCCTCTAAAGTCAGAAAAGCTAAGCGACTTTACAAATATTTATTTTAATCTAAGAAAGAAAAAAGGAATAAGCATCGAAGAAGCTCGCGAAACTGTTAAGCGCGATCTTTTCTTCGGCGCAATGATGGTAAGAGAAGGTTTAGCCGATGGAAGCGTTGCCGGTTCTACTGCATCAACAGCTGATGTATTAAAAGCTGGAATTCAATGCGTTGGTATGCCGGAAGGAATTTCGATTGTCTCGAGTTTCTTCTTAATGGTCTTTCCTGAAAAAACCTATACCTTTGCCGACTGTGCAGTTGTTCCGGATCCAAATGCTGAACAGCTTGCCGACATTGCAATCTCTTCAGCAGAAAATCATGCAAAGCTTACGGGCGAAAAATCATACATTGCAATGCTTTCATTTTCTACTAAAGGAAGCGCTCAACATGAATTGATAGATAAAGTTCTTGATGCATTAAAAATTGCAAAAGGCAAGCGTCCTGATCTTATGATCGACGGCGAACTGCAATTTGATGCTGCCATTGTTGATTCAATCGGAAGACGAAAAGCTCCGGGCAGCGAAGTTGCCGGAAGAGCAAACGTGCTTGTCTTTCCAAACTTAGACGCTGGGAATATCGGTTACAAAATTGCGCAACGACTTGGCAAGTGCGAAGCAATCGGCCCGATCATCCAAGGATTGAAAAAACCTTACTTCGATTTAAGCCGCGGCTGCAGTGCTGAAGATATCGTTAACACTGCTTCCATCGCCGCTTTGATGAGTTAAAAATATTTCATATCGAAAATCTAAGAACCCAATTTCCTAAGGAAGTTGGGTTTTTTATTAAAGTGAAAATGAAAATCATTTTAAGTCAAGAATCTTTTTTATCAAAAATAAAGCTTACAAAATTATAGACTATAAAATTTAAAATAGTTAGGTTGCCGAAAGCATTTTCAATTTTGATTAACAAATGGAGATTCATAATGCAGCTAAGCTTAATTGATTGGATCGTAATTGCACTCTATTTCATTTTCAATCTTGCAGTCGGTCTTTATCTTAGAAAAAGAGCGACAAAAAGTGTCAGCGATTTTTTTGTATCCGGCAGAAATGTTACCTGGTGGCTTGCCGGTACGTCTATGGTTGCTACCACATTTGCAGCCGACACACCGTTAGTAGTTTCAGGTCTCGTTGCTAAAAATGGAATTGCCGGCAACTGGATTTGGTGGAGCATGGTCTTCAGCGGAATACTTACGGTTTTCTTTTATGCTAAACTTTGGCGCCGTGCCGGTGTACTTACTGATTGCGAGTTCGCAGAAATCCGTTACAGTGGAAAGCCTGCCGCATTCTTAAGAATCTTCCGTGCAATTTATCTTGGACTTCCAATCAATTTAATTATCATGGGATGGGTTAATCTTGCAATTGTAAAAATTATGATGCTTGTACTCGGAGTAAATAAAATAGAAGCGCTCGGTATCGCAATTGCAATCATGTTCATCACTGCTTCAATCTCTACTCTTTCCGGTTTGTGGGGAGTTCTTTGGACAGATTTATTCCAATTCGTTTTGAAAATGGGAATGGTAATTCTGCTTGCAGTTTTTGCAGTTAATGCAACCGGCGGAATGGGCTCACTTCTCAGTCAGCTTCATGCAATTGATAAAGCCCGCGATCCTTCTAGCTCAATTTTAGCTATGGTTCCAAATTTAAATTCCACATGGATGCCGATGATTACATTTTTTGTTTTCATTGCAGTTAACTGGTGGGCTTCGTGGTATCCCGGCGCCGAGCCCGGAGGCGGCGGTTATATTGCTCAAAGAATTTTCAGCGCAAAAAATGAAAAGCATTCCTTGCTTGCAACTTTGTGGTTTAACGTTGCTCATTATGCTTTGAGGCCGTGGCCATGGATCATTGTCGCATTGGTTGCTGTCGTCCGTCTTCAACATGATGCAAGTTTCTTAGCCGATCCGGAAACCGGCTATATAAGAATTTTAGTTTCAGATTTACCGGCATATCTGCGCGGATTAATGATCGCTGCATTTGCAGCGGCTTATATGTCGACAATTGGAACTCAATTAAATTGGGGAGCGAGTTATTTAGTTAATGATGTCTATAGAAGATTAGTCCCTAAAAAAGCCGAGAAACATTACGTTAATTTTTCACAAGCTATTACTATGGTTTTGATGATCCTTTCTGCTATTGTCACTTTTTACATGGATTCAATCGCAGACGCTTGGAGATTCTTAATGGCAATTGGTGCAGGCACAGGCTTAGTTTATATTTTACGCTGGTTCTGGTGGAGAATAAATGCGTGGAGCGAAATCTCCGCAATGATTGCGGCGTTCGTAGTTTCACTTACTCTTCAGTTCGGCTTTCACTTTGATGAAAACGATCCTAAGCAATTTGCATATTTGCTTTTAATTACTGTTGCATTTACAACTACTGTTTGGATTATTGTAACTTATTTAACTTCTGCCGAGCCAAAAGAAAAGCTCCTTTCATTTTATCGTAGAGTCAGGCCAAATGCAAGATTTTGGGGACCAATAGCAAAAGAAGCTTCCGATATAACCCCTTCTAAAGATGGAATACTTAATTTGATAAATTGGATTAGCGGCGTAGCAATGATCTACTGCTTCTTATTCGGGCTTGGACAAATCATTCTCGGCAGCTTACCTTTAGGAATTTTATTTCTAATCGGCGGTTTTGTTTTCGGCGGAATAATTTTTTATCAGATGAACAAACGCGGTTGGGAAATATTAAGTAACTGAAGTTATGCAAAGAGAACCCCTACCTTGAAGGTCACTGGTTTCAGACCTTCAAGGTAGCATAATTTTAACCTTCGAGGTCTAGAGCAGTGACCTCGAAGGTTTAATGTGTAACTTCAGTAAGTAATTAAGAGAAGCCCAACGTTTCTAAGACATTGGGTATCTTAATAATTCTAAGCCGGCGGATTATTTGGATTAGCCGGTGGTGTAACGGGCGCCAGTACAGGCTCAGAGCTTAAGACATATCTTTTATGCTTAGCATAATCACTCGCAAAAATTTGCTTGCCCACATTGGCTGCTTTCGAAGTGGTGCTGTAACACAAATTAAGCTTTCCAACCTTATCCTGTGTAAGCATCGGCCTGCCGTTCTTAAAATCTTCCTGAGCAGCATCGGCATCAACCAGATCTTTTAACAACGTATTTATCTCTGCAATGCTTTCAGCAGAATATTTTACTTCAATCAATTTTGCAGAATACTTAGATGCAGTACGGTAAAAGTTCCGCATGAATTCTTTCATCTGAATTTGGTAGTTTCTAACTGCATCATATTTTTTATAACCGAATTCATCCCAAACAATTTTATTATTAGGAAATGCTTTTTCAATAAAATACTTAGAGCTTTGAAATTTATTTCTGCATCCTTTCATTTTATCTTCCACTGCTTGGGTTAAGCTTTTTTGTTCTGCATCCAGCGAATCCTTACTTTGTAAAGATTCAGCGTCCTCAATTGCTTTTAACCATGCGGGCGCAAAAGAATCGCCAAAATCCGGATCGAACTTTATAAAATCATTTATGTCTTCATTGAAAAAACCATAAATCTTTCTTGCTTCATCGGTCATTTCTAAATCTGTACTTTTGAATAACCTTGGTAGTGGCTGTAAACTAGACATAACATATCTCCTATTATTTTTGTAAATATTATTCTGATGGCCTTTGTTTTCCCAAAATTGGATAATTTAGGCACTAAATGTTTTTTCGTCACATCTAAATTGATTTTCGTTACTTCCAAGACAATTTTCGCCTATTCAATGTGATTTTTCGTCACGTATTTATACGTTTTCGCCCACTCTTTAAGGGTTTTCGCACCTTCTAAGTCCATTTTCGCTCATTCGAAGAGCGTCTTCGCCGGCGAAAGAGCATTTCGAACAGCCGAAAATGCAATTAGAACTGCCGGAAAAGCATTTATACCTGCCGAAAGTAGATAAAGCGGGGATTACTAATTAAGCAGGCTTTGCAAAACCTGACACAATAGAAGGTTAAAAAAATGAAAAAATTAAGGACCCTTTACCATAACACCCTTTCGCCAAAAACTTACCATTAGACAGGCTTAAAAACAGGATGTATGCCGCTGTAATATTATTTAAATGACTAATAAAATTTTCGTGGAAAATAAGATCGGGACTTTATCTCCCCTGAAAAATATCAGCCGTCAATAAAACTAGTACGAAACTAAAAATTAAAATGTTAAAATTCAATAAGTTAGGAGAAAATTTTATAATTAACTTATTATGAATAAAAAAATGATTACTTATACGTTCATTTAATAAATAGATTTATTTTACAATTGTGTAAGTCGCTTTTTAATGAATGAATAGTTTCTTTTATTTTTTCAATATTATCTTCTTTGTAATTCAAATTATTTAATTCATCACCAGTAATATAATCCCAAAGACTAGATACTTTATCATTTACAACTTCTATTGATTCTAAGAAAATATGATTATTTAAATTTTTAATATTTAATAAAGTTTCAGACAAAGCAATCATATTATCTAATAAACTAATAATAGAACTAGATGCTTTTTTATTCTTATTATAGACAATATTCAAAAAATAAGTTTGTAGTTTTTCAGTTTGATTTTCTAATTTATTAATACTATTTAATATAATTTCTTTTTGTTTTCCAAGGTTGGTAATTTTATTACCCAAGTAATAAGAAACATAAATACCAACAACCAATGTAGTCGCAACCTGAATGATTTCTGAAAATTTTAGATAAAAATAATTAAGAGGATTATTGATTGAAAAAGAGATTATAAATCCTATTAATAAACCACCTATGAATATCAATATGAAAACACTTGTGTTATTTTTATTTTGTGTTTTCAATGTATTGTTCAGCTTTCTCTTTATACAACAATCGTTTTTTAGAAATTATTTTAATTCGTTTCTTAACTACTTCTTTACCATATTTTCTAGCTAATCCTCCAAATGCTTCTTCTAAAAAAGAAGTAGTATAACCCCTAACATCATCAAGGAAAACTTCAATAATTGTATCATCACTTGGATCTTTAAAATATTTTTCTAAAAAATCTTCTCTAAATTCTTCGCCAGACTTTGGCCCATCAGATCTATAGCGAGCTCCAGGTGTTAAGGAAAAATCTCCTGCTATACTTATTTTAATTATTTTACTTGAAGCATCCATATTACCCTCAATAATTTTACTCTACAAAATCCCAGCTTATTAATGTTCCTCGAAATCTTTTTACTAATAGTTCTTTTTCAAGAATTTTTTTATTTCTACCTATTTTAACATAGGCAAAATTTGAAATAATTGTCAAATTATCTATTTGCTTGTTATTTGTTGATTCGAATACAGAGGGTAATCCCTTTCCTCTTTCTACTTTACCAGTACGTGTTCTAAACTCTCCATTAAGTGCTGATATGATTAAATCAGGATCTTTATTACTCACAAACGATTTCACTATATCAGCAAATTTTTTATTTATTGTTGTTGGAATACCAAGACCATTATCGAGACTAGTATAATGCACCTTTTTATGATTCTTATCAGGTATGGCAATCAACCACCATCTATGAAGTTTTGACATAGAATTATTATATGCATGATTTTTTGAATTAGTTAAACACTCCAACATAGGTCCATACATATCAAAGCTATTGTCTTCAGATAGATCAATTTTAGATTCAATAAAATTTAACACCTCACCTAAAATCTCACCATCAGAATCAATACCATCACGAATAGGGAATATCTCTTTATTATTTATTTTGGGTTTCCTTTTAGTAATTATATATTTAGTGAAATTAGAATCAAGTAATAATTTCTCGCAAGTTTTATCATTGGGGAAATTACCGCTAACAGAATAATTCGGATACATAATTTTATACGCGTGTAATCTTGATAATAAATACAAGATTGCATCTTCGCTCAGGAAAGTAATATTCTCCATGTTTAAGAATACACTATTATATCGATGAACCCCTGAATCCAATTTATTGAAAAATTTTAATGTTGCTTCAATATAAGATAGCTTACTTAAGCTAAAGTTTTGGGGTGCTATTAAATATAAAATTTCGGGATTTTTTTCAAGATCATATATTTTTGAATTTTTTCTTTTACTTATTGAACTAAATCTGTGATAAAAAGGATTTTTCTTCCGTAATGCTCTTTTTCTTGATTTTTCACTTTTATAAACGGGTTCTTTTTTTTTCTTTTTTTTCTTAGCCATTAAATTCTATAGACCACATTATTAAGGCAATTTATTACATATTGAAATTTTTGATTTAAATTTATTCTACGTTCAAATCAAAATCATCGCAGCCGACAACTTCAGAACATAAAACATTTACTATAGCATTATAGGTTGTCTCATCAATAGTGCCGCATCTTTGTTTAAAGAATTTCTTTTCTATTGGCTGGTAATATGGAAGCACTGCTAATGAGTTTGAATCCGGTTTAAAATCATCGGCACATTCTTCATAACCTCTAGCAACTGGAAATGAAAGTTTATCGGGCTTTCCCTGCCTGCTTAAAGGTATTATGTTAATAAGCGGAAAATCTTTATTATCTAATAGTTCTTTTGCTGAAACAACTAAGGCTGGCCTTCTATATTTATCTTCACGGTTGTTCGGATTTAATCGAATCTCTTTATCTTCGATCATCCAAACTTCTCTTTGCTTTGGTGGAAATATTTCGATTAGTTTATCCCCTAATTCTCCCATGCAGGCCTTAACTTCTTTAGTGATGAAAATTCTTCTTCATAAGTCTGATATTGTTTTGTAATAATATCTGGATATTTATTTAAGTGTTCTAATGCTAGCTTTCGTCCTAATGTTATAGTGTTTTTGTATTCTGATAATTTAATGCAATCCCTAAGTACATAGCTGCCGGTTTGCTGCTTAAATCCATTTTCAACTTTGGATTGATATTCTTTAACCGGCTTTGTTTTATAAACTTCTTTTTCAAGATCACTAACGCTTAAATATCCGTATTTAATGATAATCTTTTTAATGAAATCCATAATCATTTTGTCAAGTCTAATTATAGATGTAGTCTTTTCGGTTTTTTTCAATTCTATCTTAACATGATAATCATCCGATAGTTTTCTTTGTTCTTTTAGTTTTTCCAAATCAGTCTCTAGTATTCCTGCTTGGAATAATCTTTCAAATACTTTTTTGTAATTAGTAATAACTGGGCCATGAGGAAGTTTAATAAACAATTCGCCTGTATATCTTTTCCCAAAGTTTTTTATAAATAAGAATTCGAATAAATAAGTGAGCTTATTAAGATGGTATAAATCAACTTCGCCCATTTGATCTACGATAGCAGCGATGATTCCATCAAGCTTTATGTTATCTTGATTTTTCATACGGTTGAAAAATAAGGATTATTTATATCAATATAAACAACATTGAAAAGATACCCAATGACTTGGAGACATGGGTATCTAACTATTTCAAACAGATAGATTCTTTACAATTCAATTAATTGAGCTAGCATTATTTTCATTCAAAATTTTTTCAAAGGTAATTTTCAAAGGCGGTATCTCCTCCTTAATTGTATCCCATATTATATTTATATCACTTCCAAAATAAGTATGAATTAAAATATCGCGAGACCCCGCCATCTCTTTCCATTTAACTGAAGGATATTTGTTTTTAATTTCAGTTGGAATTCTTTTGGAAGCCTCTCCAATAATTTCAAATTTCTTAAGCACTGCGCTTATCGTTTTATCATCCCTGGAAAATTCTTCGAAACTCATATTACCAATAAATATCTCAATAGCACAAACTGCTACATAAATATCTTTTAAGAATAATTTATAATCTCTCATATATAGATTAAATCATTTTCTACATACTGCGCGATTTCTTTCCGAAGAGCGGCTTTCGTAACAATATCTACGTTTCTACTAAGTTTTTCTTCAAGATAAATTTTTAAAGCTGAAAGGTTGAAAAGTGTAGCACGTTTATGAAATTCAACTAATAAATCTATATCGCTTTCGGTAGTTTCCTCTGCTCTTGCAAACGAGCCGAATAGTCCGATTATATCGGCATCGAACTTATCATTTATTTCAGGCCTAAGGTCTTTTATTATCTTTATAGCTTCTTCTCTGCCCATAATAATTATCTTTTCATTGCCTATAATTCTACACAAATCTAATAAATATATTTATCAGATACCCAACGTTTTAACAACGTTGGGTATCTCCAATAATAATTTATTCCACTACACTCACCATCTCTTTACTTTTCTTTGTATAAGATAAAAAGAACAGCATTGCCGCAAGTACTAAGTACGCTGCGGTAAATTGATACGGTATCTGCTGAAACATTCCGGTTAGCTGCCAGGGAAAGTACATATTACCGTCGGGATTAGCCGAATGAATTACTCCGAAGAATGTAAATGCCGCAGTGATTACCAGGTAAATGCTTGCCTGCTTCAGCTTTCTATCAATAAGCTTAGCTGCAAACGCGCCCCACAGCATTGCCGTTAAAATAAATCCGTTTCCAAGCGCTACAATTACCAAAAGCTGCGGCAGAGTTTTTCCAGGAAGTGTTAGCATTTTAGTAAAATTTGCAATCGGCACAACATCCGGATTGCTCAATTGTATTTGAAGCAGCCGCGCAATATTTGGAAACAACGAAAATGCAACCGCGGTTGTATGTGCGGGCGGAACTGCTTTGAATGCCTGCACTGCAATATCGAGAGCAACAAATATTAATATCGGCGCAAGGACTGCACGAGGAATGAATTCAACAAAGAATGAAACATAGCCGAGAATTCCGCCAAGACCAATGAACAATCCTGTAAGCACTGTATAACCGGCGCGGCTTCCCATCGCTTTGTAAGCAGGCTGGCCAATGTAAGGAGTTGTCTGTGCAACACCACCGCAAATTCCGGCAACTAGTGTTGAGCAAGCCTCGGTAAGAAGAATATCTCTTGTTTTAAAATCATCGCCGGCAACTCTGGCGCTTTCGGTTACGTTAATTCCACCGACAATAGTAAGTATTGCAAACGGAAGAGCGATTGGCAAATATTTTAATGCTTCCCAAAAGCCATTAACAAAACCTAAAGTAGGAATAGGCGCTCCAAAATGTAGCTGCATCGATGGCGTCGAGAAACTTCCTCCCAACAATCCCATTGGCGCTAAGATGTAATACAAAACTGTTCCAATGAAAATCGCCGCAAACACACCGGGAAAATTTTTAGGAAGATTTATCTTTGCAACAAGCGTATATAAAATTAATCCAAGAGAAATTAAGCCGATTACAGGAAGTCCGAAAATATCCATTAAAGGAACGAAGCCGATCAATGCTAATCCGATACCGGCAAGACTTCCGAGCAGTCCGGCTTGCGGTACAATCTTTTGAACCCATCCTCCGATGAAAGAAAAAATTAATTTGAAAACGCCGATAATTACCATTGTTGCCATGCCGATGTACCAGGTCATCATAGCAGCATCGTGTTCCGCCATTCCTTTTGCTTTCAAATAAATAAATGCCGGACCTAAAACCGTAAGTGCAATGCCTATTGTTGACGGAGTATCAAGCCCGAGCGGCATAGCAGTAACATTAGGATTATTTTTTTTCTTCGCCAATCTAAAAGCCATCCAAGTATAAACAAGATCGCCGAATAGAACTCCGAATGCAGTGCCCGGAAACATTTTTCCATAAACAATATCCGCTGGATATTTAAAGGCAAAAATTAATATTCCGGCAAGGAACGAAAGTACTGTAAGGTTATCGAACATTAAGCCGAAGAAGCCGTTGATATCACCAGCGACAAACCATTTATATTTAAATCCGGTTTGAGCCGCTGGCTCTTGATTCTGTTTCATTTAGTCTCCCAATTTAAAAGTGAAAAATTGATTGATATTTTTCATTGTTTAATTGTCTAATTGTTAAATTGCTTTTTGAATGCCTCCAGCCAAATTAACATTACTTACAAATTTTAATTGAATAATAGAATATTTATTTATTCGCAGCAAATTTTCTCCAGATAAAGAAGACCGGTATCCCTAATAAAACTATAACAACTCCGGGCCAGGTATACATTGGTTTGAATATAAGCAAGTCAATGCAGATAGCGGCGGCGGCTATTATATAAGCTGCGGGGACTATAGGATAACCCCAAGCTTTATATGGACGCTCAGCATCAGGCCGTTTTTTTCTTAATATAAAAATTCCAAGAATAGTTAGAATATAAAAAATCAATACTGCGAAGATTACATAATCAAGCAAATCGTTGTATGTACCGGATAGACAAAGAATACTTGCCCAAATAGTTTGAAAAATTAGCGCAACTCCTGGGACAGAATTTTTATTAAGTGTCCCAATTTTTTTGAAGAACAAATTATCCTTTGCCATCGCATAATAAACGCGCGCACCGGAAAGGATTA
Source organism: Bacteroidota bacterium (assembly GCA_023475265.1). Classification (GTDB taxonomy): domain Bacteria; phylum Bacteroidota; class Ignavibacteria; order Ignavibacteriales; family Ignavibacteriaceae; genus FEN-1297. The sequence goes on along the minus strand of JAMCWE010000005.1, from coordinate 35,975 downwards.
ATCCGTTGTTGCATCCGAAGGTCGAAATCATTATTAGCACTGCCATAATAACTACTGCAGGCGCTCCGAAAATCATTGACGATGCGGCAGTAGCAACTCTATCGCTTAATGCAAATTGAATTCCTCTGTCTATTGTATCAATCCCACCCGGATTTCCATGAAGCGGCAAAACAAGAATGTATCCTACATTAGCAAGAATATATAAAATGGTTACTATAAGAGTTCCCAGGAATAAACTTAATGGAATATTCCTCTTCGGATTTATAACTTCGCCGGCAGTAAATGTAATATTATTCCATGCGTCGCTTGAAAATAGAGATCCAACCATTGCAACGCCGATTGCTGCTAGCAGCATTATTCCCGATAATTGTTCAATTGAAACAACTTTCCCATCTAAAAGATGCGACCAGCTTGGATTCCAAAAGTTTGAAAAATTATTTCCCGTAGCAATAAGATTTCTTCCTACAAAAACAGCCAATACAATTAAGCCGAACAATGCAATCGTTTTTGTTGAAGTAAAAATATCCTGCACAATTTTTCCTGCGCGTAAACCGAGAATGTTAATATTTGTAAGAATGATGATGGAAATGATTGCCAGAATTTGAGCCGATGAAATCTTCAATCCAAAAACCTGGAATAAAATATTTGATTCGCCAAACCATGGAATAAGCACGGCTGTAAATTTTGCAAAAGCAACCGCAACCGCTGCAATCGTTCCGGTTTGAATAACTAAAAATAAAGTCCATCCGTAAAGAAATCCGACCAGGGGATTATAAGCTTCACGCAGATAAACATATTGTCCTCCGGCGTGCGGCATCATCCCGGCAAGCTCACCATAACTTAACGCTGCAATAATGGTAACCAGACCTGTAATAAGCCAAACCAACAATAAATAACCGGGTGAACCGACTGTCCGCGCAATATCGGCACTGACAATAAAAATTCCCGAACCTATCATTGAACCGATAACTAACATGGTTGAATCGAGAAGCTTAAGTTCTCTTTTAAATGTTCTAGAAGTGCCTTCCCCTGCGTTAGAATTTGGCTTGTCTGTCATACACACCTTTAATTAATAAAAAGTAATATGAAACCTTTTTAATCTACAAATTATTTTTTAAATAAATCAAAAATTTTTTACTGTCAGTTAGTTGAACTTGCTCTCTTATTTAACTAAGCTAAGTGAATTTTTAATTGTTATTCCGATTGCATCGATTAAGCAATTTCTTTAAGTTCAATCTTAATTATAATAAAGTAAAGAAATATCCGGATGAAAAATTCATCTGATTTTATCATCGAAGAACAAGTCAATAAAAGAAAGCTGAAAAAAATTCTTGGCGTAAGCTTCGGGATAGCAGTAACCATCGGAGGAACGATCGGCGTCGGCATTTTAAGAACGCCAGGAATGGTTGCCTCACAGCTTGGCAGCGCATGGCTTATTTTTATTGCCTGGGTTATCGGAGGAATTTATGCGCTGCTTGGAACAATTTCTGTTATCGAACTTGGAACAATGTTTCCTAAAGCCGGCGGCTGGTATGTTTTTGTTAGAAAAGCTTTTGGTGATTATGCTGGATTTATAATCGGTTGGAGTGATTGGATTGCAACGAGCGCTTCACTGGCTTCTATTGCATTAGCAGTCGGAGAATTTTTCTCGGTTCTATTTCCGGAATTATCTTATGATATAAAAACAATCTCAATCATAATTGTAATTGCATTTGCAATGATTCAATGGATTGGATTAAAATCCGGAAGTAAAACACAAGAGGTGACAAGCATACTAAAAGCATTTGGATTTATTGCATTAGTTGCCGCTTGTTTTATCTTCGGAGGCAATCAAAATATTACTTCGAGAATTCCGGTAAATACACCGACAACAATATCAGCTTTATTCATTGGATTCGTAATCGCACTGCAATCAATAATTTTTACTTACGACGGCTGGTACAGCGCAGTTTATTTTATTGAAGAAGATAAGAATCCCGGAAAGAATTTGCCAAAATCTGCAATAGGCGGAGTGCTTGCTACAATCGTAATTTATCTGCTTGTTAATTTGGGGTTGTTGTATGTTCTGCCGGTTTCAAAACTTGCTGCGTCAATAGCACCGGCAACTGATGCAGCACAATCTATTTTCGGAAATGGGGGCGCAAAGATTATTACCGTTCTTTCAATTGTTTCTCTTATCGGTATCCTAAATGCAGTTTTATTAATCGCTACAAGAATTATTTATGGTTTAAGCCGTGATGGACTTTTCACCACAAAAAGTTCTTCAGTCAGCGAAACGGGGACACCGCGTGCAGCATTATTGTTAAGTACAATCTTTTCTATTCTTCTCATTTCTTCCGGCACAGTTGAAATATTGATTGCTTTATCTGCCTTCTTTTATGTTGCAAATTATTTTGCAGGTTTCTCAGCGCTCTTTGTTTTACGAAAAAAAGAACCCGATTTGGCAAGACCATTTAAAGTTTGGGGATACCCTTGGACGACATTAATATTTTTAATTGGCTCACTTATCTTTTTAATTGGAGATGTCATTGGTGATCCGCTGAATGCATTCTTCGCTTTAATTTATGCGGTTTTAAGTTATCCGGCTTTTTTGTTAGTAAAAAAGTTGAACGAGAAAAATTGATAAATCAATTTTTCAGATTATCAAGTTTACAGGTTTTCAAGTTTGCTGGTTATCAGGTTTAGTTGTGTTTGGTTCGGCGGTTGTTTTATTTGAAGATTTTAAATAGGTTATGAATTTTGAGATCTGATTTATAATTGAAATTGATTTTGAATAATTTTCTTCAAATTTTTGAATAGTCATAATTCCACCTTTTAATTTTTTAATAAATGTTAACAGGTTATCAAGTTCCCACGTTTGCAAGTTATCAAATTTAAAATTTATTATTTCAAAAATTTCAAAACAATTTGCAAAATTTATAACATGAAAACCTGATAACCTTCAAACCTGATGACTTGATAACTTTTTTAATTATTCTTCCACTTCAATATCCACAGTCTCTTCCGGTTTAGGCGGCCTTTCAAAAAGCTCGGTAAGTTCTTTATAATAATTTGCTAGATCGTGATGAACCTGATGCCAGGTGAACCGCCACGTCCAGTTGCCGCCAAGCTTTCCCGGAAAATTCATTCTTGCTTCGCCGCCAAGATTTAAAATATCCTGCATTGGAATAATTACAAGATCAGCAACCGAAGAATACGCGGCTCTAATTAACTGCTTAACAATATCATCACCATAATAATTAAGGTATCGTTGCGTGTGAGAATAAATATCATGGTTTTCAACTTTAGCTTTTTCAAAATAAGCTCGCGTTGTATCGTTATCATGCGAGCCGGTATATACCATGCAATTTTGAACGAAGTTGTGCGGCAAAAATTTTCTTTCCATTCCGGTACCGAATGCAAATTGAAGAATTTTCATTCCGGGAAAATTAAATTTTTCTCTTAGTGCAGTTACAGATTTTGTAATCACACCAAGATCTTCCGCAACAATAGGAAGCTCGCCTAAATATTTTTTTACTGTATTAAATAATTTATCTCCGGGAGCTTTTACCCACCTTCCGTTAACTGCTGTTTCTGAACCACCGGGAATTTCCCAATAAGCATCAAAGCCACGAAAATGGTCGATGCGAATTATGTCTATCATTTCAAGAAGCTGGGAAAATCTTTGCCGCCACCAAAGGAAATCATTTTTCTCCATTACTTTCCATCTGTAAAGAGGATTTCCCCATAGCTGTCCTGTTTCGCTGAAATAATCCGGCGGAACACCTGCAACGGTTTCTAATTTACCTTCTTCGTCAACTGTAAAAAGTTCTTTATGCGCCCAGAGGTCAGCGCTGTCGTAAGCAATAAATATAGGCATATCGCCGATTATTTTTATTCCATTTTCATTTGCATATTTTTTCAATTCTTTCCATTGTGTAAAAAATTGAAACTGCACAAATTGATGATAGAGAATATCATCAGCTAATTTTTCTTTCCATTCTTTCATTGCGGATTCGTTCCGGACAATTAATTTTTTCGGCCACTCAGTCCAAACTCCACCGCCGTGATAATTTTTTGCCGCCATAAAAAAAGAAAAATCATCCAGCCATTCATCATTAGAAGCACAAAATAATTCGAATGATTCTTTAGTGCCGTTATTATTTACTTTAAAATTTTCAAAGGCTTTTTTCAGAAGACTTTTTTTGTAATCGATAATTTTTCCAAAATCTATCTGATGAGGATTTGAATGCGGAACATGATCTAAATCTTCTTTGGAAAGAAAACCTTTTTCATGAAGTTTTTCGGGACTAATGATTAATGGATTTCCTGCGAATGCGGAAAAGCATTGATACGGTGAATCGCCATATCCAGTAGGGCCAAGCGGGAAAACCTGCCAAAGATTTTGTCCGGCAGATTTTAGAAAATTAACAAAGTTATAAGCTTCATTTCCTAAGTCACCAATACCGAATTTTCCCGGTAATGAAGTTGGGTGAAGTAAAATACCGGCAGCGCGTTCAAATCTCATCTTAACCTCTTATTATTTCGTCGGGAAAAATAAAGAATGAAAGAATAAAATAAAAAGCATAGTTGATTGTAGTTATTGGGTAAAATTCTTTTCCAAAACCATTAAAGGATGATGTAATAAAATCTATAATCAATTATACTTTTATAAAAATTTTTCTCCAATATAAGATCCAAAGAATTCCAAGCCAAAAGACAACGTTAAGCAGAGCCCACGCCAAAGATGCATTAATAGGGTTTAGCCACCATGTGAATAGCAAATTATATAAATATCCAGTTAAAGAAACATCCTTGCCGGTGGAATCCGTTACTTTTATGAGACCCATAGTTCTTCCTAAAATTCCGGAGAAAAAGAAAACTGTAATTGCATTCATTCCGTAAACCACAAATGGTTTTGTCCACCACTTATATCCTTTTACATCAATCAGCCAATAGCAAATAGCTAAAAACATCAGCGCCATTCCGCCAGTAAATAAAACGTATGAGCTTGTCCAAATTCCTTTGTTGATCGGGAACCATATATCCCAAATTGCTGCAAGTACTAATGCGAAACATCCGTACACAAACATCCAAACAACTTTTGTCGCTGGATCTATTTTGCGTTTTAACCAGTAACCGGTTAAAATACCGATTAGAGTTGTTGAAATTGCTGGAACTGTGCTAAGTATTCCTTCAGGATCCCAAACTTTAGAGCCTATCCAAAGATGATCAAGACCAAGAATAGTTCTATCGAGCCAGGCACCAAGATTTGTTGCCGGTTCAAGATTTGGGAAACCAACTCCCGGTACAGGGATTAAAGTCATCATTCCCCAATAAATAAAAAGCAATGCGCCGGCGATGTAATAAATAGTTTTAATGTTGGCTTTTAGAAAAATAAAGGAGGAAATAAAATAACAAACGGCAATCCTTTGAAGCACGCCAGGAATTCTTTGCGTGGCTAAGTTGAAGTAAGGAAAACCGTACATTATTAAACCAAGAACAAAAAGTATAATTGCTCTTCTAAAAATTTGGATTAATAATTTTTTCTGGCTGTCTCCTCTTTCTTTTCTTTTTGATAAAGAAAAACTAATTGCAACTCCGACAATGAAAAGGAAAAAAGGAAATATCCAATCTGTCGGAGTTACTCCGTTCCAAGCGGCGTGTTCGAGTGCCGGATAAATGTGTCCCCAGCTGCCAGGATTGTTTACAAGGATCATTCCGGCAATTGTTATTCCTCTAAAAACATCAAGTGAAAGAAGTCGTTCGGATTTTTGCGTTTCCATCTTAAATTTTCCCGCGTTTTGTTTTTTAATAAGTGAATTAAATCTTCAAACCCATTTACAATTTTTACTTAAACGTATTAACTTCAATTGTATTTTCTTTTGCAATATCAGAAGGCCCTTTCAGATTAAGATCAGCGACACCTTTTCTCACTGCATTCATAAACCTCTCGCCAGGATCATATTTTACTGTTCTATAAGTTGAATCTTTTTCCAACCAATATTTTGTTCCCTCAAAATCTCTGTATTCCAAATGACCAATTAAAAATTTTACCGTTGGATATTTTTTTGCAAGATATTCTACAAGTTGAATATTAGATTTTATTTGTGCGTCGGTAAGATCATCAACATCATCTACACCGCCGACATTTTCAATTCCGATTGATTCATAATTTAATCCGATGCAATGGCGAGCCAACCATGTTTCCGGCATCAATCTATGAATCGTTCCATCTTTATCAACTAGAAACTGAATTGAAACATTTAGATCACCGGCTGAAACTAATTCCGGCCGAGAGCCTTCCAGGGTTTCTTTGTTGAAAACGGCAAATGAAGAATCATACGTACCAACCGCAGTCCAGTGAAGTACAATAATTTTAGGAACTATCGAAATGTTGTTTGATGTTATTCCATAATGCTCTTTTATATATTGCTTCGTCAATTCAATTCTTTTTTGAGAAAATGAAATGGGCGAATCAATAATTTTTATCTTCGCCGAACAAGAAGAAAAAATTACAGCGGCTGTAATAAACAATATTTTAAAGCTGATATTTTTTGATTTTGCTGAAAGCATATTTTATAAAGAATGCTCTACTTCCTTTGATTGTAATTCATTTACCTTTTCAAGCGCTTGTTCTAAATCTTTAACTATATCATTTACATTTTCAATTCCCACAGAAAGCCTTACTAATCCATCGGAAATTTCTGCAGCCATTCTAGCTTCTCTTCCCATTGAAAAATGCGTCATACTTGCCGGATGCTGTATGAGCGATTCAACTCCGCCAAGGCTTACAGCAAGCTGACAAAGCTTAACTGAATTCATCAACACTTGCCCAGCTTCGAAACCACCTTCAAGTTCAAATGTAATCATTCCGCCGGAACCTTTTTGCTGTTTCTTTGCCAACTCATATTGCGGATGACTTTTCAATCCGGGATAAAAAACTTTTTTAATAAGAGGATGTTTCTCTAAATATTCTGCAACAACAATCGCATTCTCACAATGTTTCTGCATTCTTATTGATAAAGTTTTTATCCCGCGGTGAACAAGAAATGAATTAAACGGATCTATAACTCCGCCAAGCTGATTTAAAGTTTTTCTAAAATGTTTGTAAGTTTCTTCATCTTTAACAACTATAATTCCTCCAACAACATCAGCATGACCATTTAAAAATTTTGTTAAGCTGTGGAGAACGATGTCAGCGCCAAATTCAATCGGACTCTGAAGCGCGGGACTCATGAAAGTATTATCAACAACCATTATCGCATTATTAGCATGAGCAATTTTAGATATTTCTTTGAGATCGGAAATTGCCAAAGTCGGGTTACCTGGTGTTTCAACATAAACAACTTTTGTATTAGGCTTGATTGCGCTTCTAACTAATTCAGTATTCGACGTATCAACAAAAGTTGTTTCAACTCCATATTTTTTCATTATAGAATTTAACAGCGTTGTAGTAGGACCGTATACCGCGGTTGAACAAACCACATGATCTCCCGCTTGAGTCAAGCTCCCAAATACAGTATGCACTGCGGCCATTCCGCTTGCGCAGCCAAGTCCCTTGTAACCACCTTCCAATTCAGCGATACAATTTTCCAGAGCTTCCACAGTAGGATTTAACATTCGCGTATAAATGTATCCTTTTTCTTCACCGGCAAAAAGTGCGGCGCCATGCTGAGCAGATTTAAATTTAAAAGTTGATGTTTGATAAATTGGAGGAACTACCGAACCAAATTCATATTCGCCCATTCCGGCGTGGACGCATTTAGTTTCGAAATCTTTTTTTTGTTCTTTGTTCATGATGGAACCCTTTTTACTTTTTGAGTAGGTTATTCATCTCCACTTTTTCTTTTGGATAAGCAGAGCATCGTTGTATAAAAGAAGAAGTCAAATTTTTCACTTAATTAATAACAATAAAACTTCAACTGTGAAAAAATAAGAATTTTAAAAGTGAAACTCACTTTAAAAATGAGTTTCACCTTAAATTATTTTTTCAAAGTTTTATCGAGGAAGGCATAAATTTCTTTCCATGCTGCATCAGCAGTTTCCTTTTTGTATCCCATTTTATTTCCGGGGTTCATAAACGCGTGCCCAACTCCCGGATAAAATTTCACTTCTACATTTAGTCCGGCAGCTTTTGCTGCCTTATCAAATGCATTTACTGTTGCGGGCGGAAATGCCTTGTCTTCATTTCCAAAAACACAAAGAATTGGACAATGAATATTTTTAATTTGATTTTCATCTGATGACAAAGCTCCGTAATTAACAACGCAAGTTTTAAGATCAGGAAGATTTAAAGCAGATTGGAATGAAAACCCTCCGCCAAAGCACCAGCCGATTGATCCGATTTTTTTTGTATTCACTTCAGGTAAATTTTTTAGATAAGCATATGCAGACTTCAAATCTGTAACCGCTCTTTCCACCGGCAAGCTTTGAGCAAGTTCTCCTGCAACTTTCGGATCCGAAGTAACTTTGCCATGATAAAGATCGATTGCAAGAGCGACATAACCTTTCTTTGCAAAGTTCTCTGTGTTGCCTTTCATCCACGGAGTTAATCCCCACCATTCATGAATTACAATCAGCGCCGGAAATTTCCCTTTGCCCTTTGGAACAGCCAAATATGCGCTAACCGTGTCGCTGCCGCTTAAATATTTTACTGTAGAAGTTTCAATTGAAAATGATTTTTGCATTCCGGCAAATTTATTGACATTCGTTTTTGTTTCAGCTTTAACTAAAGTTAAGCCGAATAACATAAAGAAAATGACCGAACTATAGATTGGGAACATTTTCATAAATTCCTCCAAGTTATTTTTATGAAAGATTATTTAGAATAGATTAAGAATGTTATTGATATAATATTGAACTGCGAAATTCATTTCAACAAAAATTTATTAAATTGCAAAAGTTGTGAGATAAATAACCTTAGCTAAAAAGTCTTTACAAAATAATTTTTGAAAAAAAATGTTTCTCTTTAAAATTTTTAGCTTATTATCAAGTTGAAATATTAATTTCTTTACCATTTCTTTGGAACCGTTAATTCCAAAATGTTTAATTTAATTTTTGTTGAATCATGAATATTCACGCAATTATCGCAAATGAACTGAGCATTAAAGTTGAACAGGTTGATTCCGTAATCAAATTATTTCTTGAAGATGCCACTATTCCATTTATCGCAAGATACCGTAAAGAAGCTACCGGCGGTCTAGATGAAGAAATTTTACGGCAGATTGAAGACAGAAGAAATTATTTAATCCTGCTTGAAGAACGTCGCGAAACTATTTTGAAAAGCATTGAAGAACAAGGCAAGCTTACCGACGAATTAAAAGCTAAGATAATGGATTGTGTAAAACTTCAAGAGTTAGAAGATCTTTATCTTCCTTACAAGCCGAAAAGAAAAACCCGCGGCACAATTGCAAAAGCAAAAGGATTGGAACCGCTTGCAATATTCATTTTAGAAAATCCAAACTTCACCGGAAACTTTGACGAAAAGCTTTCTGAATTTATAAATGAAGAATTAGGAGTTGCTTCAATTGAAGAAGCTCTGCAAGGCGCAAAGGATATTATTGCAGAAATGATTAGCGACGATGCCGAAGTTAGAAAAATTGTACGAGAATATTTATCTGAATCATCGACCGTAAATTCTGAAAAGGCAAAAGAAAAATCTTCCGAAGAACAAATAAGCGAAAAGCAGAAAGAGAAAGACAAAAAGGAGATTTATCAAATTTATTATGAATTTAAAATTGAGATCTCCAAAATAAAGCCATATCAAACTCTTGCAATCAATCGCGGCGAAAAAGAAAAAGTACTTAAAATAAATTTAAGCTTTGATGAGCCGGTGGCCTTAAAATTGATCAAGAAAAAATTCTTAAAGTATTTCGAATCAGTATTCATGGAAATTCTTGATCAAACTATTGAAGATTCATTTACAAGATTAATTTTCCCGTCAATCGAAAAGGAGATTCGAAATTATTTAACTGAAATTGCCGATCTCCACGCAATTGAAATATTCGCTTCCAACCTCAGGCAACTTTTACTTCAGCCGCCGCTGTTAAACAAAATAATTATGGGAATTGATCCTGGATTTGTTTCAGGTTCCAAAGTTGCAGTAATTGATGAAACCGGGAAATATCTAGAAGGCTCGACAATTTACCCGCATCCGCCGCAAAATAAAATTGAAGAAGCGGGAAAAGTCGTCCTTAATTTTATAAAGAAATATAAAGTTGATGTAATATCAATCGGCAACGGAACTGCAAGCAGAGAAACGGAATTTTTCATTGCCGAATTAATCAAAAAAAATAATTTAAAATGCCAGTACATTATTGTTAATGAAGCCGGCGCTTCGGTTTATTCTGCGTCTGCAATAGCTAAAAAAGAATTTCCCGATCTTGAAGCCAGCCAGCGCGGAAATATTTCAATAGGGAGAAGATTGCTCGATCCTCTCGCAGAGCTTGTTAAAATTGATCCTAAATCAATTGGCGTAGGTTTATATCAGCATGATGTTGATCAAAAACTTCTTGCAGAAAAATTGGATTTTGTTGTGGAGAGTTGTGTTAATTATGTCGGTGTTGATGTTAATACAGCTTCGGCTTCGCTTTTAACTTATGTTTCAGGATTGAACAAAAGGATTGCCGAAAATATTGTTAAGCATCGCGAAAAAATCGGTAAGTTTAAAGAACGAAAAGAATTAATTGATATTACAGGTCTTGGGGAAAAAGCGTTTGAACAGTCAGCTGGATTTTTAAAAATCCGCGACGGCGAAAATCCGTTGGATAATACTTTCATCCACCCTGAATCTTATCAAGCGACAGAAAAGCTTCTTGGCAAAATCAATTTACCAATTGCGAACATAAAAGATTCCGGAGCGATGATCGGAATATTTTTAAAACAAAAAGGATCAAAAAAATTAGCCGAAGAAATTGGAATCGGTGAACCGACTTTAATAGATATTATCGAGAACTTAAAAAAGCCTGGCCGCGATCCGCGTGAAGATATTCCAAAGCCAATTCTTCGCAGCGATGTTTTGAAGATGGAAGATTTACAAGTCGGAATGAAATTAAAAGGCACGGTAAGAAATGTAGTTGACTTTGGTGCGTTTGTGGACATCGGCGTTAAGCAAGATGGCTTGCTTCATATTTCACAGATTGCAAATAAGTTTGTTAAAAATCCTCTCGATGTTATCAATGTTGGAGACATCATTGATGTAACAATTGTTGCAATTGATTTGGAGCGGAAGAGAATTTCGTTAAGCATGAAGAGTTAAACAGAAATAATTTCCATAAATAAAGATTACCGAATAATTTATTAATGTAAATTATCTTTTATCATTATCGTCTATGATATTTTACGAATTTTCTTTCTCTTTTTACGAGGATAAACTTTTATTAGCGCACGAAGTGCATTATTCACTTCATTGGGAGTGCTAAAAACTTCAGCTACATCTTCATCTAGAGGAATGATAACTTGGTTCTGTTTAATCAACCGTGCAAAACGATTAGGCTTTGCCTTTTTGTAATCAAAATTGTATTCCTCCAGCATATCTATATCTTTTTTATACGTTGTTTTTATTGTCTTCATAGTCTTTTTGCTCTTTTTTATTTGCATACCTTGCGCTAATAATTCTTATAGTATTTTCTTTTCTTTCTGTAAATATAACTATCATTAATTTTCCTCTTAAAGAATGACCGATAATAATCTCTCGTTTTTCTCCGAATGAATGGGTTTCATCATCAAATATTTTTGCAAGGGATTATAAAAAATTGTTTTAGCCTCTTCAAAATTAATACCATGTTATTAATAATTTAATCCCTCTTTCTTCTTGTTCCATTCAAAAATTATCTCCATTAAATTCTCTAAGTTTTAATTAAATATATTAAATGAAATCCAACCATTCAAGTAAAGAAGGAAAGTATAAAAATTACATTTTGATTTTTATAATTCATTTAGAAAAAATGTAATTAAAGAATTGGGAATCTTTTTTCTATAAATCAAAATTTATATATTCCACTACAACATATATAATTTAATATGATTTATGAGTATCTGTTAAATACTATTTCTTCAAAAGGAGCCGCATATTTAATTCTCCTTGATCCTGATAAATTATCTGATGACAAATTAATTCCATTCATTCAAAATTGTGAAATGAATGGAGCAGATGGTTTTTTAGTCGGAGGAAGTTTAATTATCGATGGTGACTTTGAAAGCTTTCTTAAGAAAGTAAAAAGCTCAACAAGCTTACCGGTTATTATTTTTCCCGGAGAGGTAAATCAAGTTTGCCAACCGGCAGATGCAATTTTATTTCTTTCGGTCGTAAGCGGGAGAAATCCCGAACATCTTATTGGAAAACACGTTTTAGCCGCACCAATAATTAAAAAGAAAAAAATTGAACCTATATCAACCGGCTATATAATTGTAGAATCCGGCTCGATGACAACTGCGGAATACATCAGCGGAAGTAAACCGGTACCAAGAAACAAACCGGAAATAGCCGCCGCAACAGCACTAGCTTCTCAATATTTGGGAATGAAATTAATTTACCTCGAAGCAGGTTCCGGCGCTTCTCAATCGGTTCCTAATGAAATGGTAAAAGCTGTTTCTGAATATTGCGACATACCGGTAATCGTTGGAGGTGGAATTAAAACTCCACAAGCAGCTAGAGAAAAAGTTGATAACGGCGCGGAAATAATTGTTACCGGAAATTTCTTTGAAGAAGAAGATAAATGGCATTTAGTTAAAAATTTTGCTGATGCTGTTCATTTTAAAATTCCGGTAGTCGTTTAATAATTTTTATATCAAAAAGATTTTTATAGAGGAAAAGTTGGACAAGAGAAAATTTATTTCAGACTCGCTTGTGGAAAGCTCCGAAACAAAAATTAAAATTCAAAAAGAATGTTCCGATGATATTCTTTCCGCTGTTGATTTGCTTGTCAGTGCTTATAAAAACCACAACAAGCTTTTACTCTGCGGCAACGGAGGAAGCGCTGCCGACTGCCAGCATATCGCAACCGAACTGATGATAAGATTAAACCACAACATTAAAAGACCGGCGCTTGCAGCAATTGCATTAACTACGGATACTTCAAACTTAACAGCCGGCGGCAATGATATCGGTTATGAAAATGTTTTTGCAAGAAATGTTGAAGGACTCGGAAACAGCGGCGATGTTTTACTTGCAATTTCAACAAGCGGAAATTCAGCAAACGTTATCAAAGCTGTTGAAATGGCAAAATCAAAAAACATAAAGACAATTGGATTTCTCGGCGGCACCGGCGGCAAATTAAAATCACTCGTTGATCTGCCAATTGTTATTCCATCTTCAAACACACAGCGCATACAGGAAGGACATATAACTGTTGCTCATATAATTTGTGAGTTAGTTGAAGAAGAATTATACGGGAAGAAATAATTTCTCTTGAACTTGATCATAAACTTGAACTCTATAAAGTTAGTTCAAGATCAAGTTTAAGTTTAAGTTCAAGAACAAGAAAATTTTAAAGTGTTTATTCTACAATCCCGGCTGTGTTCTTACCCAGTCTATTTTATCCCCAACCTTAATATTAAATTTATCCGTAAAGTTTAAGTTCACTTCAATAACATATTCTGCAGGAGCTGTTGACGAATAAGTTTGGTCCGAAAGAGTTTGCGTTGCATGCTGGATAGTTACAATTTCTTTTTTAGAATTTACATAAATCATATCAAGCGGAATAAAAGTATTTCTCATCCAAAAGTTCTGTATATCCTCTTTATGAAATATAAATAACATGCCCTGGTTTTCGTCCATATGTTTTCTGTACATAAGTCCAAGCTCGCGGTCAAAGTCTGTAGCAGCTATTTGAATATCGATTTTCGCTTTAACGTTATTAAGCGAATCGACAAAAGTTAACGTACCATCTTTTCTGAACAAGTATTCGCTGTCCTCTGTATTTTTTTTCAAAAAGTTAGACATAATTAAATAAACTACAATTGCAATAATCAGAAGTGCGGGAACTATTTTCCAAATTAATTTAGTGTTTCCAGTTTTATTAGTTGATGATTTTGTTTCCGGTTTATTGATTTTCTTCTTTGCCATAAATTTTACTTCAATATGTTTTTTATGAATCGAAACTTACAAAAGTTTTTCAGCATTTAAATACTTCTGACCAAATTTTTATTTGTTCTAAATCATATATTATTTTTAGGCAAGCTTTATATTGAATTTTATAAAATGAAATCACTAATACTTGATAGAAAAAAAATTACATTAACTCCGCAGCAGGAAAAAATGATCATCAGCGGCTGGGGCTGGGATGTGTTTGAGAATTCGGTTGTTGAAAAGATTACGTACTTTTCGGATGATTTAAAAGTAAAAGGATATATTGCTTACCCGGCGGAAAGCAAAAATAAATATCCGTGTATAATCTGGAACCGCGGCGGAAGCCGAGAAAGCGGTGCGATTGATTCTTTTACAGCACGAGGTGTTTACGGTCAGCTTGCAAGCTGGGGTTATGTTGTTCTTGCTACGCAGTACCGCGGCAATGCCGGCAGTGAAGGGAAAGAACAGATGGGCGGCGATGATGTAAATGATATTCTAAATCTCATTCCGCTTGCAGATGAAATTCCGCAGGCTGATAAAAATATTTGGGGAATTGAAGGATGGAGCCGCGGCGGTATGATGACTTACCTTACTCTCTTAAAAAATTATAATTTCAAATGCGCCGTGCTGAGCGGTGCAATTTCAAATCTAAAACAATATATAAATGCAAATCCAGAAAAGGCACAACTGTTTAAACAAATGATCGGCGATAAAAATTTTGATGAAGAATTGGATAAAAGAACTATAATAAATTTTGTTGATAAGCTTCCGAATATTCCTCATTTGCTTTTGCACGGTGGAAATGATAAAACAGTTTCACCAATGCAGACAATAGATATGGCAAAGAAAATGTATGAATTAAATATCCCTCATCGACTTGTAATATTTGAAGGCGGAGATCATTTCCTAAAAAACCATCGCAAGGAAGTTGACGAGCTAAGAAAATATTGGTTTTATAAGTATTTGAAATGAAATTAAAGAAGCTGATTAATTAACAGACTACTTTTCTTAGAAGTCGATTTAAAGAACTTATTACGTGTGTTGATTTTAATGTATTAGGTAATTGATATATTGATTCTTTTATTGAAGCCTTGTTCAATTATCCTGCTAAATGTAGAAATTTGAATGTCACTCTTGCCGGTTTCAAT
Organism: Bacteroidota bacterium; assembly: GCA_023475265.1. GTDB lineage: Bacteria > Bacteroidota > Ignavibacteria > Ignavibacteriales > Ignavibacteriaceae > FEN-1297. Next base: position 20,777 of record JAMCWE010000005.1, on the reverse strand, counting down.
TCTTGAAATGTAACTTTTTTTTGTACCAGTTTTTTCTGCAAGCTGTTCTTGCGTTAATTTAGCTTTTTTCCTTTCTTCTTTTAACATTTCACCAAGCCTGAATGCAAGGGATTCTGATTCAAATTTATCTCTTTTTATAGTTCCCTTTTTCCCATATTGTTTGTCTAAATGTTTTTCAAATGATGTTAACTTCTTCATCTCATTTCCTTTTCATTTTTTCTTTATAATAATCTTCCTTCAATTTCATACCTTGTTCTATTTCTTTTTTAGGAGTCTTATTTGTTTTTTTTACAAAACAATTTAATAGTATAATAAGTTTTCCTTCATCAAAAAAGCAAAATATCCTTATGCTTTTTTGACTTGTGATAACACGAATTTCAAATAAACCATCTGTACCTTCCAAATATTTTAGAAATTTTGAAGGAACTCTTTCTATATTTCTAATTAAGTCGAGGACAAAATCTATTTTCTCTTTTGTTTTATCATCTTGTTGAGAATAAAAATCTAAAAAATAATTATTATAGAATAGAATTTTTCTTTTCATTAATATTAAGATAACTAATTAGTTAACCACACGCAATGAGGATTTAGAACAGTATTCCTTCTTTAATTGTGTTTTAACTTTGCGCAGCGCCTTTAATCCATCGCAAGGAAGTTGACGAACTAAGAAGATTTTGGTTTGATAAGTATTTGAAATGAAATGCACAATTTATGAAGCCAAAGAATAACTGCCGAACTTTGCTACAAAAATTTCTTGATTTTGTTTTTTGGCAATTGAAACAATACCTTCCAACTTTGAAGCAATTTCATCACTGATCCATTCTTCACCGCATTGCATACAAACTTTTGCAGGTACATCTCTTACTACAACTACTCCATTATTGAAATCAACAGTAAAGCTTGTCGTCGAATCGACTTTCTCTCCACCGCAAATTGCACAAATTTCTTCTTTCATTTTTTCTTCCTTGTCTTAAAATCATTTTCAAATACGTCTAATGTTGCTTCGTAAGCTGTAATAATATATACTTTATTTTGATCATCATCCAGAGCAGCTACAACATGTATCGGTCTATTATTTAATAAGTCACCTTACGCACAAATTTTTTCTTGGCGTTCTTGGCGTAAGGTTTTGCGTCTTTGCGAGAAAAAAAGAAAGACAATTCACGCAGAGATCGCTAAGAAAACGCAAAGGTCGCAAAGATTAATGATAACTTGTTGTTGATTAATCTTAAATACATTAACAATTGCGTATGGTAACTTATTAATTAAGGTTATTATAAATATATTTATAAATGACTCCATCATCTGTTTTTTTCTCTACTAATCTATTTTTTGAATCATATTTATAATTTATTTTTTCCATAATTATATTTTTATCAATTACACCCAATTTATTTTTCCCAAATTTTATTTCTTCGGTTAAGTCATTGTGACCATCATAAACATAATTTGTCAGTTTAACCACAGAAAGTTCACCATGTACAATAGGCATTCCCAAAACTTTTTCCTCAATAATTCTATTCCTTTTATTATACTGATATGCAAAAATAGAATCATTGGGAGGGAAAATATCAGAATAAACTTTGCTTACTAATAATTCATTTTTATAATTATAGGTATATGAATTTAGTAATGCATTATTATTATAATTATATGTTGATTCTTTAATTAATTTATTATCATCCGAATATTCATAAATGGTTTCCCAATCTAACCATGAATAAATAGATTTTTGGGGCAGGCCTTCTTGATTGTAGTAGGTTGTTATTTTAGAATCCATTCGAGGATAAACACTAGATTCTATTATTTTTTTATTATCATATTTAGCTTCATATAATGGAATATCTTTTTCACCTTTTTGTATTATAGCTTTTTTTATTAAATTATAATCATTATCAAAACTATTAACTGTTCTTAAAAAGATTAAGTTATCATCCTCTTCTAATGTATCTCCTTCTTCATTTAAAAGAAATCTCTTTGATATACTTGAATCATTTTTTGCTCTACCTGGAAATTTCATTACTTCAAGTATTTCCAATTTTGGATGACCTTGCATAACTAGATCTTGCTGAACTTTTTGAGTTTCATAGTTATTTGTTATTGCATTATCGTTTTGAAAATTTGAATTAGAATTTTTTCTTGTAGCAATTATAATAACTACTATGAAAATAAACGCTGATATAAACATAAGTAGTAATTTTTTATTCTTTTTGAATTCATTTTTTTGTGTGGGTGAAACATCAATGTCCTTTATTGTATTTTCAATTTTTTTTTCATACGTAATCTGGTTACCGCATCTTACGCAAAATCTAGCATCTGCACTAATTAGATATCCACAATATGGACAAACATTTTTTTGTTGATTCATTTTATTTAACTTCTTTTAATATTAGTCTTAATTACTAATTACGCTAAATTTTTTATAGACCGTTTCACTTTGCCATTGAGCGTAAAATTGTTTTAGCATTGTCATAGATTTAATGTCATACACGTTTAGAAGAAATGTTAGTTTAGAATCTTCATCGGATTGAGCATATGATTTTTCTGAAGCTTTAATAACAATTACTATAACCCTATAAAAATAATTTTAATCATATTATTTTACCAATCATTAAAACACCCGACACCGTTGAGTTTAACCCGTCGCCCAGCCTGCCCGCCATAGCTGTTAGCGAAGCGGGACTTTTTAGTTATTAAAGAACTTATGTTTTTATTATGGAACGCTACCACTTTTAGGAGTAGATGATTGCGAAACATTTGAGCCGCTTATTGAATTTATAATCTCACTAGTGACATTTATTTGTGGTAAGTTCGGATAAATTTTTCCGTTCATTAGAACAGTTTTCCAATTTGATTCGAGATAAATAATTGCATCTTGCCAAGATTTATTTAATATTTCTTTTGAAGATTTTAAATCGGCACTGTTCAACCCAGGATTTTTAGTCGAATTAGTTATCAAACGCCAATCATAATATTTTTCTTCAGAACCAAAATTTGGTACAAGTAACTGCGCACTTGATTCATCACTTGGTGTCAATCTTCCGTGAATTAAATGGTTTCGATAACCTCTTAATTGTTTTAAAGGATGATCATTTCTGTTTTGCCAATTTCTTCTAGCTTGTTTTCCATTGACCCAAGCATTATAGATTGGATTACTGTATCTTTCCAACAATTCAAATGCGTTATCTAAAGCTCCACAGATTCTAACCATTCCCTCGGTTAATTTATCAAGGTCAATCTGTGTTAATTTTTTTAATCCATAAACTACTTTCAAATGACGCAGAATGGAGTAATTTAATTGAGCAATACAAATATCCTTCTCTGATTTACCAATCTGAATTAACTCTTGATTTGTTTTAAAATGTATATCACTTGGTCTATTTGTTAAGGGAATAATATAATCAATCCAAAAGATTTCATAGGTTGAAAATTCATTTCCAACAAATAAATTCCAGCACTCTTTTTCAATCAAGTCACCATCTGTTATCAAACGATAATTATTCATTTAAAATCCTAAGTTTTATGAAACACCCAACTATTACTTAACTCGAATTTCCAGTTCCTAATAAGGTCGTTATTTAAAAAAATTCGCGTCTAACAACCGCTTTCTTTTATTTAATATCTATTTGTATATAGAATCAATCTCCTTCACTTCGGAGAAAATTTTAAATTTTTCATTTTTAATTGTTATAAGTATCTCGCCCAATTCATCGACTCTGCAATCATTCTTCATAGTAGCGTTACAAAGATGGATATAACTTAAAAAATTCCTCAATTAAAAACAGATATTATTTTCATCTTTAATTTTTTTAGCATCCTAATCGTCAGATTAATTGTAATTCAATTATTTATTCCAAGCGAACCGTAATTACTTAGCTTAATAAATATTAATTGCTCAAAAATCCCTATTAAAAAGGCCGTTTCCTTTGTTTTTTTGCTATTTTAATCATTATTACCTTCCGTCAAGCTGTTCTAAACCTTCGTCATTCCATTCTAATGTGTCGTCAGGCAATTTCTATGTGCCGTCAGGCAATTATAAACCTCCGTCATGGCATTCTAAAGTTCCGTCAAGCGATTCTACTTTCCCGTCAAAGTATTTAAATTGTCCGTCGCACAATTCTTTTAAGCAGTCGGAGCGTTTACAATTCCCGTCAAAGGATTTTAAACCATCTGCAAATTATTTTCAATTGCCGTCTAGCTTCTTGGAAGAAAAATAAAACCACTTAAATCTTTTACAAGGATATTTTTTTGTTACGCATTGTCCTTGTAATATTCCGTAAAAGGATTTAATGTTTTTTACTTTCGGCAAAGAGGCAACAAAGATTTTTCTACCATTAACATCTTCATCAAACATCTTCCATTTCAGCTAAAATATATTTCTCTAAATCACTTCTAGATGAGATAGAGGCTCATTTTCTTGTATTTATATATCAAATCATTTATTTTGAGCTACTAATTTTACGGATAACACTTACCAGTTTGCGCTTATGCAAGCAAAAATTTAAATAATTTAAACGTTAAACCGTTTACAAAATGGTTTTAAGACTGTTATTCCGCTTTAGCTTTATATTCATGCAAATGTATTACAAAGCTTAAAGGGTTTAACGGCTTTTTGAAAGAAGCAAAACTTTTTCACATACTAATTTGAAATGAGGAAACTAGATATGAGTAACGATAACTCAAAAGAATTTATTGATGTAGAAACAAGGGAATGGCTTTATTCACTAGATTACGTTTTAGAACACGGCGGGCCTGAAAGAGTAAAAGAATTACTTCAAGAGCTGCAAATACGCGCGCATAAAGCGGGCGTTCAAATTCCTTTCTCGGCTAACACACCTTACATAAATACAATCCCGAGAGAAATGCAGCCTCCATTCCCCGGCGATAGAGAAATTGAAAGAAGAATTAAAAGCTTAATTCGCTGGAATGCGATGGCTATGGTTGTAAAAGCCAATAAAATTGAACACGGAATCGGCGGACATATTTCTACCTATGCTTCCGCGGCTACACTTTACGAAATTGCATTCAACCATTTCTTCCGCGGCAAAGGCGAAGAGTACGACGGCGACCAAATTTATTTTCAAGGACATGCTTCTCCCGGCTTTTATGCCAGAGCTTTTCTTGAAGGAAGAATTTCAAAGGAACAAATGGAAAACTTCCGCAGGGAATCAAAACCCGGCGGCGGATTATCTTCCTATCCTCATCCCTGGCTTATGCCGAACTTCTGGGAATTCCCTACTGTCTCGATGGGGCTCGGTCCGATTATGTCGATATACCAGGCAAGATTTAACCGTTATCTTGAAGACCGCGGTATAAAGAAAATGAACGGAAACCGAGTTTGGGCTTTCCTGGGCGATGGCGAAACTGATGAGCCGGAAACTCTCGGAGCTATTACTTTAGCTGCAAGAGAAAAGCTCGACAATTTAATTTTTGTAATCAACTGTAACCTTCAGCGCCTTGATGGCCCGGTTAGAGGCAACGGAAAAATTATTCAAGAACTAGAAGCTGCCTTCCGCGGCGCAGGATGGAATGTTATTAAAGTTGTTTGGGGAAGCGATTGGGATCCGGTGTTCGCAAAAGATATTGACGGCAAGATGGTTAAACGCCTCGGTGAAATTGTTGACGGACAGTATCAAAAATATTCCGTCGAAAGCGGGCAGTATATTCGTCAGCATTTGTGCAACGGTGATCCTGATTTAATTAAGATGCTGGAAAATCTTTCCGACGATCAATTAAGAAAAATGAAACGCGGCGGCCATGATCCTGAAAAAGTTTATGCAGCATATAAAACTGCGGTCGCTCATAAAGGCTCGCCTACGGTTATTCTTGCAAAGACAATTAAAGGTTACGGATTAGGCGAAGCTGGCGAAGGAAAGAACATCACCCACCAGCAAAAGAAATTAAATGAAGACGAACTTGCAGAATTTAGAACAAGATTCGGCATCCCGATTTCCGATGAAGAAGTCGCTCAAGCTCCTTTCTACAGACCATCTGAAGACAGCCCTGAAATAAAATACATTAAAGAAAAAAGGAAATATCTTGGCGGTTTTGTTCCTGAAAGAAAAACTACAATTCGTCCGCTTAAAACTCCGCCGGAAGAAATTTTTGAAGAGTTTTATAAAGGAACCGAAGGCAAAGATGCTTCTACCACAATGGTACTGGTAAGAATTATGGCTAAGCTTCTTAGAGATAAAGAAATCGGCAAGCTGATTGTTCCGATCATTCCCGATGAGGCTAGAACATTTGGTATGGAAGCTTTGTTCCGCGCTATTGGAATTTATTCTCACGCCGGACAACTTTACGAGCCGGTTGATAAAGAAACTCTTCTTTATTACAAAGAAGCAACCAACGGACAAATTCTTGAAGAAGGAATTACCGAAGCCGGTGCGATGTCTTCATTTATTGCTGCTGGAACTGCTTACGCAACTCACGGAATAAATATGATTCCTTTCTACGTTTATTATTCAATGTTTGGATTTAACCGCGCAGCAGATTTAATTTGGGCCGCGGGCGATATGAGCTGTAAAGGATTTCTTGTCGGCGGAACTGCTGGGCGTACAACTCTTGCCGGTGAAGGTTTGCAGCATCAAGACGGCAACAGTCATTTGATGGCATATCCGGTTCCAAATCTTGTTGCTTACGATCCTGCATTCGCTTATGAAATTGCTGTTATAATTCGTGATGGCATTAGAAGAATGTATGAAGAACAGGAAAAAGTTTTTTATTACATAACCGTAATGAATGAAAATTATGAAATGCCTCCGATGCCTAATGGAGCTAAAGAAGGTATATTAAAAGGAATGTATAAGTTTAAAGCTTCAAGCAAAAAAACATTGAAGTTAAAAGCGCAGCTTTTCGGCAGCGGCACAATTCTAAACGAAGTATTGAAAGCTCAAGCGATATTGGAAGAAGATTTCAAAGTTGCTACAGACGTTTGGAGCGTGACCAGTTATAAAGAATTAAGAAAAGACGGACTTGATGTTGACCGATGGAATATGCTGCACCCAACCGAAACACCAAAAGTTCCTTATATTACAAAAATGTTAAAAGATGAAGAAGGTGTTTTCGTCGCAGCTTCGGATTATGTTAAAGCTCTTCCCGATTCAATTGCAAAATGGTTTCCCCGCCCATTGGTCGGGCTTGGAACCGATGGATTCGGAAGAAGTGAAGGCAGAGCCGGATTACGTGACTTCTTTGAAGTAGATGCTAAACATATTGTCATTGCGGCTCTTCATGCGCTTGCTGTTGATAATAAAATTAAAAACACAGTAGTTGAAAAAGCGATAAAGGATTATGGTATCGATCCAAATAAACCTAATCCGATTTATTTATGATTAGTCATTCTTGACTGCATATTAGCAGATTGATTTACAATCTAAAGAATGATTATAATTTTTTCAAAATAAAAAATTTATACAAGGTTGAAAATGGCTACAGATTTTAAATTACCGGAGTTAGGCGAAAATATTGAAGCCGCTGATGTGCTTAATGTTTTGGTCAAACCGGGTGACTCAATTGTAAAAGATCAAGGCGTAATTGAAATTGAAACCGACAAAGCTACGATTGAGGTTCCTTCAACAGTATCGGGAACCATCAAGGATGTTTTGGTTAAAGCCGGCGATAAAGTAAAGGTTGGACAAGTTTTATTAAAAGTTGAAGACGGAAATAACCAAGCTCCAAAAGTTGAAGCTAAACAAACAGAACCAAAACCAGAAACAAAAAAAACAGAACCAATTGTTGAGACTAAATCAGCACCATTGCCGAAACCACAATCAACAAATGGACAAATTGTTGAAATGAAATTGCCTGAGTTGGGTGAAAACATTGACGCTGCTGACGTTCTTAATGTTTTAGTTAAGCCCGGCGACTCAATTGAAAAAGATCAAAGCATAATGGAAATTGAAACGGATAAAGCTACAATTGAAGTCCCGGCAACTTTAGCCGGAAAAATAATTGAAGTTTTAATTAAAACTGGAGAGAAAGCAAAAGTCGGGCAGACTTTAATTAAGGTTCAAGCTGGAAGCGATTTTATTGTTGAAGAAAAGCCTGTTCAACAAAAAATTATTCAAGAAGAAAAACCTCAGGTAACAGAGCCTTCAGAAAAACTAACTCCGAAAGGTGAACGCGAAAGTATTCTTCCTTATGAAAGAGACCAGCAGCCGCCGATATTAAAAGGCGCTGCACCGGCAGCTCCTTCAGTTAGAAGAATTGCAAGAGAGCTTGGTGTTGATATAAACAAAGTTCATGGCACGGGCCAGTCCGGAAGAATATCTATGGACGATGTTAAAGCTTTTGTGAAAAAGCTTAACGAAGATCGAACCAGTCAACAAGCTGTTGGTATTAAACAAGAACCATTGCCTGACTTTTCTAAATTCGGCGAAGTTGAAAAGAAATCAATGAGCAACATTCGTTCAAAGACAGCGGAACATTTAAGCTACGCCTGGACTTCTATTCCTCATGTAACTCAGCATGACAAAGCAGATATTACTGAGCTTGAAAAAGTTAGGAAAACTTTTAATCCTAAGATTGAAAAATCCGGCGGGAAATTAACCGTCACCGCAATCCTTCTTAAAGTAATTGCATCTGCTCTTAAAGTTTTCCCGCAGTTTAATTCCAGCATCGATATTGAGAAGAAGGAAATCATTTATAAAAAATTCTTCAACGTTGGCGTTGCTGTAGATACTGAACACGGATTGATTGTTCCTGTTATAAAAAATGTTGATAGAAAAAATCTAATCGAGCTATCGATTGAGTTAAACACAATTGCAGAAAAAGCCAGGATAAGAAAAATTTCAATTGAAGAACTTCAAGGCGGATGTTTTACAATTACAAATTTAGGCGGAATTGGCGGAACATCTTTTACGCCAATTATAAACTCACCGGAAGTTGCAATACTTGGCGTTTCCCGTGGTTCATTTGAACCGGTATTGGTTGGAAATAATTTTGAACCAAGGCTTATGCTGCCGTTATCGCTTTCATATGATCATAGAATAATTGATGGAGCAGATGCTGCAAGATTTTTGCGCTGGGTTTGTGAAGCTCTTGAACAACCGATGAAAATATTAATTGAAGGATAAAACCAAATTCTTAAACTTGAACTTACTCTTGAACTTGAACTTTCCAAAATATATCATTTATAAGTTTAAGTGTAAGATCAAGAATAAAAAAATATATTAGAAGCAAATGGATAAAATAAAATTAACAGTAATAGGCGGCGGGCCCGGCGGTTACGCAGCTGCATTTCTCGCCGCAGATCTTGGAATGGAAGTAACATTAATCGATAAGGAAAAAAATCCAGGCGGAGTTTGTCTTTATCGCGGCTGCATACCATCTAAAGCGCTTTTGCATGTGGCAAAATTAATTAATGAAACCGAAGAAGCGAAAAATTGGGGATTGGATTTTTCAAAACCTAAAATTGATCTTGATAAATTACGCGCATGGAAAAATAAAGTAATAGATAAGCAAACCAGCGGACTTGGTATTCTTTCCAAGCAGCGAAAAATAAATTATATTCAAGGAACGGCCAGCTTTATTAATTCTTCCACATTAAAAATTGAAAAAGCTTCGGGCGGAACTGAAGAATTAAAAATTGAAAAGGCAATCATCGCTACCGGTTCAGTTATTGCTACAATTCCTTTTTTAAATATTGATAGTAAAAGAATCCTGAATTCAACAACCGCTCTTGATCTTCCGGAAATTCCTAAAAAACTTTTAGTAATCGGCGGTGGATATATTGGTCTTGAACTTGGTTCAGTTTATAGCGCATTGGGAACAAAAGTTTCAGTTGTAGAAATGATGCCTGGCTTGCTTCCCGGCGCTGACCGAGATCTTGTTGCATTTCTTACAAAGAATATTCAAAAGAAATTTGAAAAAGTAATGGTTAATTCAAAAGTTCTTTCCTTAAAGGAAGTGAAAGATGAAATTAGTGTTAACTTTCAGGATGGCGAAGGAAATGTAACCGAACAAGTTTATGATTATGTTTTAATGTCGATTGGCCGCAAGCCGGATACAAAAGGTTTGGGATTAGAAAACACAAAAGTAAAAACGAACAGCAAAGGTTGGATTACAGTAAACGCTCAATTGCAGACGGACGATTCAAACATTTATGCGATTGGTGATATTGCCGGTGAACCGATGCTCGCTCATAAAGCTTCACACGAAGGCAGAGTAGCAGTTGAAGCTATTGCCGGTCATAAAGTTGCATTTGAACCGCTTGCAATTCCCGCAGTTGTATTTACTGATCCGGAAATTGCGTGGGCTGGATTAACTGAAACAAAAGCACGTGAACAAAATATTAAATTTGAAATTGCAAAATTTCCATGGGCTGCTTCAGGCAGAGCAACAACTTTAGATCGCAGCGATGGAGTTACAAAGCTTATTATCGATCCTGACACCGAAAGAATTCTTGGCGTCGGCATTTGCGGCCCAGGAGCCGGAGAATTAATTGCTGAAGGTGTTCTTGCAATTGAAATGGGGGCGAACGTTACCGATTTAAAGTTGAGCATTCATCCTCATCCAACTCTTTCTGAAACAATAATGGAAGCGGCCGAAGTTTTCTTTGGTCAAAGTACGCACATCTATAGACCGAAAAGATAAGAACACATTAGTGCATGGTTGTATGTAAATGTTTTATCTTTCATGCAGCCATGCTTTAACAGAAGTTTACTTTACTTTTTCTTCCAACTGAATAAACCAAATTTTTTCCCCGTCTTATCATTACTTACTTTTGTTTCGGATTTATTAACTAAAATTGTTTCTTCATTATTTAAACTTTCTGATTCCTTCAATTGTGTCTTGTCTATTTCCGAATAAATATTTTTCCATATTTCATTACTCGGCATAATATTATTTGCAGATGATTCACTCTTATTATCCAAAAGATTAGTGAGCTGAATTAAATTTTTTAATTTTTCAAACTTGCTATGAGCAGTGATAATACAATTCTTCACATCTTCCAGTTTAGTAAGTAACAAATCTGCTATTTCTTCTTCAGAATAATTTCCTATCACTTTAAGGACAAAAACTAAACGCTCCTTTTCAGGTAAAATTAATATCCCTTTATCCAAATCACTAAGAGGGTAATTCTTTTTATCATTTTTAACTTTAAGAAAATTATCGCCGGATTTTTTACTATTTTCATGATCCCTTAATTTTTCAAGAGCTTTATAGACGGTAATTCCAACCAGCCATGAATGGAAAGATAAATCTTTCCGAATAAGAGAAATTTGCTTTAGTGCCGTAATAAATATTTCTTTTACGGCTTCTTCAGCAAGATCAACATTACCTAATAATCTAAGGCTTAAAGTAAAAACCCGCCCTGCATACATTTGATAGAGTTGTTCGAAGGAAGAGTTGTTGCCTTTCTTTACTTTTTCTAAAAGTGAACGGATAAATTTATTATCTTGAGTCAAAAGATTTCTATTATCCCAAAAGGATTTTAAATGTTTATTATTACACTTACATACAGCTAAATTGCCGGTAAATTTACATTATCCGTTTATAATATTCTATATTTTTTTTGATTACCCCAAATTAAGCTTAACATGTATTTATGTTATTCAGTTAAAACTCATTTAACTAAATAACATTTTAAATTCCATTTAATAGTTTTTCAAGATCGTCTTTTTTAGTAATTGGCATTTTACATTCGTAATTCTTACAAACATAAACTGTTGTCTTATGTTCGACTTGTTCCTGATTAACAGTAAATGGAGCGATCAATTTGATTTCCTTATCGCTTGCAGAATTTAGAATCACAATTTTATTTGGCAGATAATGTTTATTTAAAGTCTCTAACATTTCCATTGTATCGACGGAATTCTTTTCACCGCTAATTACTATTTCAAAGGAAGGTCCAAAAGCAAAATCCAATGCCACAAGGAATTGAGTAAATGAAGAAGGCGAAGAATTAATAGTTTTGGAAAAAGTCTTTATAATTCTTGATGCTTTTTTTTCATATTCAGTATTACCGGAAATTTTTGAAAGCCGTAATAAGTTTAAAATAGCGACAGAATTTCCGGAAGGAATTGCGCCGTCGTAAATTTCTTTTTGCCGGCTCAGAAGCTGTTCGCTGTCATCACTTGTAAAAAAGAATCCGCCATCTTTTTCATCCCAAAAATGTTTTATCATTATATCATTTAATTCAAACGCCTTTTTAAGATATTTTGTATTAAAAGATGATTCATATAAATCGATCATAGCAGAAACAATAAATGAATAATCATCAAGGTTAGCGGGAATGCCTGCGACTCCTTTTCGAAACCGATGAAGAAGTTTTCCATCTTCAGATTTCATTCTTGCCAATATAAATTCCATTGCTTTCTCTGCTGTTGTCAGATATTGTTTGTTATTAAATGTCTGAGCAGCTTTTGCCAAAGCTGAAATCATCAGTCCATTCCAATCGGTTAAAATTTTATCATCTTTAAACGAATGAATTCTTTTTTCTCTATGATCAAAAAGTTTTATCCTTGCTCGTTTTATTTTTTGTTCTAATTCATCAAAGCTTAAATTTAATCCTACTGCGGAATCTTTTAAATTCTTTTTCAGGTGAAGTATGTTGGCTCCATTCCTTCCACCGTGCATTTGATCAATCCAATTCCCGTCTTCTTCTACTCCAAATATTTTTATAAACAGATTAGAATCTTCTTTCAGAATTGATTTAATCTCTTCTTCACTCCAAAGATAAAATTTTCCTTCTTCGCCTTCACTGTCAGCATCTTCTGCTGAATAAAAACCGCCATCCGGTGAAGTTATATCTCTTAGAACATAAGTAAAAATTTCTTCCGCTGTCTTTTTATAAAATTCATTTTGAGTTACTTGATATATTTCGGTATAAGCAATTGCAAGGAGCGCTTGATCGTAAAGCATTTTCTCGAAATGCGGGACAAGCCATTCCCTATCAGTTGAATAACGATGAAATCCGAATCCAATATGATCGAAGATTCCACCATTACGTATTTCATGCAAGGATTTTTCAACTATGTTTAGAGCGTCATGATTATTATTCCTCTTCCAATATCTTAATAGAAATAAAAAATTGTGAGGAGTAGGAAATTTTGGTGCGCTTCCAAATCCACCAAACTGATGATCAAATCTTCTATTAAACTCATCAAACGCCTTATCAAAAACTTTTTCATCAATTTTAATTTCATCCTTTGCATTTGAAGAATTTATCAATGCCGAGGTTATTTCATTTGCTGATGAAATAATTTCATCACGTTTAGAACTCCACAACTCTTTTATTCTCGGTACAAGTTCAAGCATTCCGATTCTTCCGAAACGGCTTTCCTTCGGGAAATACGTGCCGGCAAAAAATGGTTTTTTATCCGGTGTCATAATTATTGTAAGAGGCCAGCCGCCGCTGTCAGTAAGCATCTGGCATACATTCATATAAATTCCATCAATATCCGGGCGCTCTTCTCTATCAACTTTAATTGAAACAAAAACTTCATTCATTAGTTTTGCAACTTCGTCATCTTCAAAAGATTCCTTTTCCATCACATGACACCAGTGGCAGGTAGAATATCCAATTGAAAGAAAGATTGGTTTGTCTTCTTCAATTGCCTTTTCAAATGCTTCATCATTCCATGGATACCAATTAACTGGATTATATGAATGTTGAAGCAAGTACGGGCTTTGTTCTTTTATTAATCGATTAGGTTTTTTCATAGATAATTTTTTTATCCAATATAAATATTATAAATAACATATAAAGTGAACTTCAATAACTAAGAGTTGTGATTGATTTTCGTTTTCAATAAGTTGATATAAACTAATTCCAATCACAAAAATCATTTTCAAATGAACAACAAAAACAATTTGCTCGTACCAGTTTCAATAGGGGGAATATTTTTTTTGATCAGTATAATAATTTTGGCTGTTACTTGGAAATCAAATTATAATTCTAACCAAACAATAACCGTCACCGGATCGGCAACAAAGCAAATCATTTCCGATCTTGCAATATTGAAAGGCACGCTCACAACTCAATCCGCAACTGCTGAAGCTGCTTACAAAGAATTGGAAAGCGAAAGGCCTGCACTTCTTCAATTCTTGGCATCAAAAGGATTCCCAAAAGAAAAAGTTGAACTATCCGCAATTACACATTTCCCAATTTATGAAGTTGGTGCAAATGGTTATCAAACTCAAAACATTAAAGGATACACTTACAATCAGCAGGTTGAAATTCAATCTAAAGATGTAAACAAAATAAAACAGCTTGCAATTGAAGTCGCATCTGTAATTGAGAAAGGTGTAAATTTTAATGTTAATCCTCCTGAATATTATTACACAAATTTAGCACAGCTAAAAATTGATATGCAGGCAGAAGCCGCCAAGGATGCAATGATCCGTGCTGAGAAAATAGCAAAGGCAACCGGGAGAAGTCTTGGTGCAATGCGAAGTGCAAGAATGGGAGTTCTACAAATTACTCCGAGATATTCTAACCAAGTTTCCGATTATGGAATAAATGATATTAGTTCAATTGATAAAGAAATAACTGCGGTGGTTAACGCTTCGTTTAAGATTGAATAGATTGGAATAATGGAATGTTGTAGAAATTAAATTTCATCATTCGAATATTTTACTGCTTCAAATTCCAAACATGTTGATTTAAATATTTAGTTAGCTTATCTAAAATCAAATTGTCCGCAGGTCTTCGTTTTTTGTTTTATTAATGTCATTGTTATTCCTTATTTTTGAACCATAAAATTATTATTGTCTTTTTAATGAATTAAAAATTTGGTTAACAATGACAAAACCTCAAATATGGATAGCCGCAGTTCTAGTATTATTCTTTTTATTATTTATTCTAGAAAACAACACAAAGAGATCTGATGAGCAAGTAAAGGGAGCGCCTCCAAGCACCATGCCGCAGACGGATCAATCTGCTCAAGCAAAAACTCCTGAACAACTTATTGCAAGCCTCGGCTGCACAGGCTGTCATGGCAGTGATCTTTCCGGGACTAAAATGGCGCCTGATCTTCATAATGTAAAAGAGAATTGGTCGAGAGATGGATTAATAAATTACTTACGAAATCCAAGTTCGTATATGAGTACCAAACGGTTCCAGGATTTCAAAGCAAAATATCCTAATGTTATGATGCCTTCATTCAACAATATTGATGTAAAAGTTCTGGGTAACATTGCAGATTATCTCAGAGATCTCAAATAATAAGAATGCCCCGCTAATTAACGGGGCATTTACATTTCACTAAAATTGAAAAGCGGTTAAAGCAGCTTCTCAATTCTAATCTTAAGCTACTGTAATTTCCTTAGTAAGATAAACATCTTGAATTGTATTTAGCAGCTTAACACCGTCAGCCATTGGGCGCTGGAAGGCTTTTCTTCCTGAAATCAATCCCATACCGCCTGCTCTTTTGTTGATGACTGCTGTTTTTGCAGCTTCGGCAAAATCATTATCACCGGAAGCGCCGCCGCTGTTTATCAATCCGGCTCTTCCCATGTAATTGTTTATTACCTGGTAACGTGTTAAATCAATTGGATTGTCAGTTGACAAATCCGAATAAACCTTCTTGCTTGTCTTTCCGAATTTCAACGCTTCAAAACCGCCGTTGCATTCAGGAAGCTTTTGTTTAATTATATCGGCTTCAATTGTAACGCCAAGATGATTTGCCTGTCCGGTTAAATCCGCGGCAACGTGATAATCTTTTTCTTTTGTTTTGAAATCAGGATTTCTAAGATAGCACCATAGCACAGTTGCTAAACCAAGCTCATGAGCAAACTTGAAAGCCTGGCTTACTTCAATAATTTGTCTTCCGCTTTCATCAGAGCCGAAATAAATTGTAGCGCCTACAGCTGCCGCTCCCATATCATAAGCTTGTTCAACACCGGCAAACATAATTTGATCAAACTTATTCGGGTAAGTTAAAAGTTCATTGTGATTAATTTTAACAATGAACGGAATTTTGTGAGCATATTTTCTTGATGTCATTCCTAATACACCAAGCGTAGAAGCAACTGCATTGCAGCCTCCTTCTATTGCAAGCTTAACAATATTTTCCGGGTCAAAATATTCCGGATTTGGTGCAAATGATGCGCCTGCTGAGTGTTCGATACCTTGATCAACAGGAAGAATTGAAAGATAACCTGAACCGGCTAATCTTCCGGTCATAAAAATCCATTGTAGATTTTTAAGAACATTAATGTTTCTATCGGATTGCGCAAAAATTCTATCGACAAAATCCGGTCCGGGAATGTGAATTTTTTCTTTAGGAAATTTAGCTTTATAGTTTAATAACGAATCGGCTTCCTTCCCAAGCAGTTCTTTTATTTTCTCTAACATTATATCTCCAGTTAGTTTAATTGATGAATCAGTTTATAAACAAAAAACCCAATGCAAAAATAAGGTTAAATCGATTTGAATTCAATTTAAATTTAGGTATGCATGCTAAAATTATTTACTAATTTAGGAAAGATTATACCACCAATGTTTTTTCAATATGATTAAAAATATTCACAGCATGATAGCGCGAATTTTCTATAAACCATTTCCCGGTATCTATTCCGCTGCAAACAACCCCGGCAAGATAAATTCCTTTTCTATTCGTTTCAAAATTTTCATGATCAAATTGAGGAGCTTTGTCTTCAGCGCCTAAAATATTTACGCCGGCTTTCCTTAACAATTCATGATCGGGATGATAACCCGTCATGGCAAAGACAAAATCATTTTCAATTGTAATTATTCCATCGGGAGTTTGGATTTCTACTTCCCTTTCTTTAATCTTTAAAAGATTGGAATTAAAATAAGCTTTGATTGATCCTTCCTTAATTCTATTATCAATATCCGGTTTTACCCAATATTTTACGCTGTCTCTAATTTTATCTTCTCGAATTACCATAGTTACTTCCGAGCCGCGCCTATATGTTTCGAGAGCAACATCAACAGCAGAATTTGCAGCACCAATAACAACCAATTTTAAATAAGCGTAAGGATGTGCTTCATCAAAATAATGTTTTACTTTTGGAAGCTCTTCACCCGGAATGTTTAAATAATTCGGCTTATCGAAAAAACCGGTAGAAATTATTAATTTCTTGCAAAAATATTTTCCTTTATCTGAAGTAATTGCAAATTTATTTTTTTCTTCTTCAATTGCGACAACTTTTTCATAAGTTTTTACATTCAGATTCCATGCGTGTTTTACTCTCCGGTAATATTCAAGTGCTTCTCTTCGAGTTGGTTTGTCGCCGTGAGACACAAATGGAACATCTCCAATTTCAAGTCTTTCCGAAGTTGAAAAGAAAGTCATGTTCGCCGGATAATGGAAGATGGAATTTACAAGGCAGCCTTTCTCAATTATCAAGTGAGAATATTTTCTTTTTACAGCTTCTATTCCACACGACAATCCAATTGGTCCGGCGCCAATAATAATTATATCAAAAAAATTTTCGCTCATTAAATTACATCCTAATTTGCTTTTTCAATCCTTATCAAATTTAAACAATAACGTGATCAAATTTTTTGATTTAGGTTATGCCGGAATGAATTAATGGGAAGGCATCTATTAAAAAGGTTAGCGGCACGATTAAATGTGCCGCTGTAAAAATATTTTAGTTAGAGTCTATTATTTCAATCAAAGCGCTCGCAACAGTTTCACTTGCATCATTAAGAAGAAATACGCGGTAAAAACCAGCTTCTTCAAATTTCAAATCGCTGTCTTCGTTCTTTGCAAAGAAAACATATTTCATGTCGGGATCGATTGTGTAATTAAATTTTTTATAGAATTCGAATTTATGTGAATACCAATTGTATTTGTCAAATTCAACAAATACATTTTTTAAGCCTAGCGGTTTATCAGCTTTAACCATCACTGTTAAATAACCTTTAGTGAATCTATCGCTAATCCCAACCTCACCCTGATCATGGTCATATCTTTCACAAAAATACATGACCGGAGAACTTTGAGCGCGAATTATCGGCGGTATTCCAATTAGGATGAATGCAACTAACAAAACAAATGTTACGCTTAGATTTTTCATTTACGCACCTCTATTATTTTATGGGATTAATTTATTTACCGCTCAAAGGAAATGGAATATTTCTAAGTTGGAACTGAATAAGGCAAATTTAACGGACAATAATTTTAAACTGATTAACTAATTCTGATATAATATGGTAAATTTTAATTTAAATGTCGATCCCTTTGTTAAGTTTTTATTATTAATTTATCTGTAGTTGCCAGCTATTTTTTTTATAATTATTTTAAATCCGAAATAAATTATTGACTTTATGCAACCACCGCAAGAAAAATGTACTAACCAGAATTTAATTGTTTGTCAATGGTGCGGGCTGCCTTCTCAAATTATTTGGGTTCATGGACACGGGCAATGTTCTTTATGCGGAACAAACATAGATGAATGCTGCCGCGGCGAACAGTGCAATACTGAAACTTCTAAAAATTTAAATCCCCCAACCGAAAAAAATCAATGATCAAATCTTTTCCAATTAAGCACATTGCATTTGATCTGGACGGAACAATTGTCGATTCGTACCAGACAATTTATAAAACAACAATTAAATCACTTGAAGAATTAAAAATAAATACACCGGTCGACAAAGATGAATTTTATAAGAGGATCGGACAGCATTTCATCGATATATTTCGAGATTTGAATATTCCGGTAAAAGATTTTGAACAGTTCATCAGCATTTATAAAGATTATTATTTTGATTTTATCGGCGATTCAAAAATTTATTCCGGCGCAATTGAAACACTTCAGTTTTTAATTGATAAGAATATTCGTGTTTCTTTACTAACAACAAAGCTCCAAAGCCAGGCGGATAAGATAATTGATCATTTCAATTTGCGAAAATATTTTTTATTCGTTATGGGAAGAAGAAACGGAATTGCAAACAAGCCATCAGCCGAACCGCTTTTATTTATTTGTAATGAGTTGGGAATTCAACCGGAAAATACTTTGATGGTCGGCGATACAGAGCTAGATATTCAATGCGGGAAGAATGCCGGGACAAAAACTTGCGGCGCTGCTTATGGTTATCGTACGAAAGAGCAGCTTAAAAAAGAAGGCGCTGATTTAATCATTTTGAAAATAACTGATTTAAAAAACTTACTTGATTTATAAATATTGAAATCGAATTTTATTTTTAGGAATTAAAATATGAAAACAAAAATTGGCTTTATCCTGCTTCTCGTCTTTTTACAAGTGAATAATTTATTTTCGCAAAAAATTGAAATGCCCAAATTAGTCGTTGGAATTGTGATCGATCAAATGAGGTATGATTATCTTTATCGCTTTAATTCATACTTTGGCAAAAACGGATTTAACCGATTAATGAATGATGGAACAAATTTTACGTTTGCTCATTTTAATTACGTTCCAACTTACACTGCGCCAGGCCATTCTTCAATCTACACAGGAACTACTCCTTTTTACCACGGCATAATTGCAAACGATTGGTACGATAAGACAAAAAGAAAAATGATTTATTGCGTAAATGATACCACAGAAAAAAGTGTCGGCAGCAATGATGATGAAGGTGAAATGTCTCCGAGAAATCTTTTAGCAACAACAATAACTGATCAGTTAAAGCTGGCGACAAGCGGCAAATCAAAAGTTATCAGCATTTCTTTAAAAGATCGCGCAGCAGTTCTGCCCGGCGGACATTGGGCAAATGCGGCATATTGGTATGATAACAAAACCGGTAAATTTATTTCTTCAACTTACTATATTAAATCGCTGCCAAAATGGGTTGAGGATTTCAATGGAGAAAAATTAGCCGATAAATATTTATCGGAAGAATGGAAATTGTCAGAACCTATTTTCGATTATCAAATTTCTAATCCTGATGAATCGCCTTATGAACGAGATGTTTTTTCAGAAGGTAAAACTTCATTTCCACATTCATTCACACACGTTAAGCCTGAAGATAAATATGGAATTTTGGAATCGACACCGTTTGGAAATCAGATTGTTGAAGAGTTTGTAAAAGCTGCTTTGAAAAATGAAAATTTGGGAAAAGGAAACGAAACAGATTTTTTGGCAATAAGTTTTTCATCTACAGATTTTATCGGGCACGCTTACGGAAATTATTCTTATGAATTAGAAGATACATATATTAAGCTTGATGAACAGATAGCTGATCTTTTGAATGCTTTGGATAAACAAGTCGGGAAGGGAAATTATCTTTTGTTTTTTACTGCTGACCATGGCGCCCTTGATACGCCCGGATACTTGAAAGAACATAATCTTCCAACCGGCGAACTGAATTACAAAAGAGCTTCGGATTCACTTAAAAGTTTTACGATCAGAACTTTTGGTGATGAAAAATTAATTGAAAATTTTTCCAACAACCAGATTTTTTTAGACCACAATTTAATTGAAACGATGAATTTGGATATTCATAAAGTTGAACAAGGATATGCCGATTATTTAAGAGATACTTTCCCGGATATTGCATCAGTTTTTACAAGAGATGATCTTGAAATGCAAACGGCAAATCGTACTTCAACAAACCTAACTTTAAACGGATTTAATCCCGCACGATCTGGTGATATTGCAATAACACTTCAGCCTGGTTATCTGGTTTCTTTTATGAAGAAAGGAACTACACATGGTGCGCCATATAATTATGACACTCATGTTCCAATGATTTTCTACGGCTGGCACGTGCCGAAACAAACTGTAGATACGCCGGTCTATATTGTAGATATTGCTGCAACCGTGGCGGATCTATTAAAAATTACCGAGCCGTCCGGATGCATCGGAATTCCGCTTATTAAATAATTTCAGTTGAAACT
>JAMCWE010000145.1 GCA_023475265.1 Bacteroidota bacterium | reverse complement strand
ATCATTTTAAAAACCATTTCAGTCATTTAAAATGTTGAAACGGTCATTTTAAAAATCCTTTTGGTCGTTCTAAAAGACGTTTCAATCATTTAAAAACTTGATTCGATCATTCTTATTTTCTATCCGGCAGCTAAAAAAATTCTTTTAATAATTTTAAGAATAGAAAAAGCCGTTTTAATGTCCGGTTTTATAGACTTACAAAAAGCAAGCGTCATTCAAATTTGAAGTTTTAATTAAATCGTAATTGGTAAGTAGTCAGATCCCGCTGTTATAAAAGAACTAATTGCCCCTATTATTGCATGTCATCTTCCTATTCATTTTATCATGCAATTAGTTCTAAAGTTAAATATATGAATTATTGCAGTTGGTTATTTTTAAGTGAGTGTACATTTGAAAGAGCCCTCTTAATTTTTCGGTAAATTTTTCTCTCAAACAAAGTTACTAAAAACATTTTAGGTTTGTCAAGAAAAAATTCATTTAATTGTTAAACTGTTTTATTGTCAAATTGTTTTTAGCAATTTAACAATTGACCAATGCAGCAATTTAAAGATCTACTTCTGCCCGGTGTGTCCAAATCCGCCTTCGCCGCGCTTGCTGGAATTTAATTCATTGTTTTCTTCAATTACTGCATGGTAAACTTTGCTGATAACAAGCTGAGCAATTCTATCGCCGCGCGATATGACGAAATCTTCTTTACCAAAATTCATCATAATAATTTTAACTTCACCGCGGTAATCAGAATCAATTGTTCCCGGAGAGTTTAATATTCCGATTCCGTTTTTTATTGCTAATCCGCTTCTCGGTCTTACCTGGATTTCAAATCCTTCTTGAATTTCTACGGAAAGATTAGTTGGGACAAGAACAATTTCAGATGGGTGAATTGTCATTTCATTTTTAACTGCAGCTCTAATATCCATTCCTGCGCTGCCTTCGGTTGTATATGAAGGAAGCGGGATGTCATTAAATTCATGATTCAATCTTTTTATTTTTATGGAAATTTTTTCAATCATATTTTTTTATCTTAATTGTTAAATTGCTAAATTGTCTAAAGCCATTCAACAATTTAACAGTTTAGCAATTAAACAATTATGGTTTTAATTTCTGCGTTAAAAATTTTTTCTTTATGAAAAGAAATTCATCTTTGCCGATGTTAAAAATCAATAACATTATTATGAACAATAGTAACATTAAAAATTTGTTTGTGAGAGTTAAGAATCCTCCTAGGGATTGAGCATAATAAATGCCGGCAACGATTGCGATCGAAATAAAAATTTTTGCAATCTTTCCATACTCATAATTAATTTTATAAAACGTCTGAGTAACAAAGAAATAAATTACCGCCATAACAAAATATGCGGCAAGAGTAGCAAAAGCAGCTCCCATAATTCCCCAAATAGGAATCAACCAAAAATTTACACCAATATTTATAGCGGCGCCTGCAATGGTTATAAATGGTACATAGATACTTTTTTCTTCAATGAATATTCCAACAGTAAAAACTGTATAAATTCCCAAAAACATATAACCAAAAAGTACCACCGGCACAATAACCAGTCCGCTTAAATACGAAGCGCCGATAATCGTATGATGATAAATGCTTATCTTAGCCAAATCCGAAATGAAAAGAGAAAGTACAACCAATATCAACGATGCGGCAAGAGTAAAGTAGGTTAATACTTTTGCGAAAATATCTTTTGCATTTTTTTCTTTTGCATTTTGAAGAAAGAACGGCTGCCAAGCATACTGGAACATATTAACAAAGAGCATCATAAAAATTCCAAGCTTGTAATTAGCGCTGTAAAGTCCGCTGGTGCTTAAGTTTGTTAAATGAGAAAGTATCGGTCTGTCAATGCTTTGAATCATCATCGCAGCAAGACCGGCTGGCAAATACGGGAGACCGAACTTTAATAGTCTCTTAAGCAAAGTAAAATGAATCTTAATCTTTAAGTTCGCTGTTACGGTTGGAATAAGCAGAGCGAATGATGCTAATGTTGCAGCTAAATTGCTCAAGAAGACTGCTTCAATTCCCATCTTCAATTTTAAAATTAAAAAGAGATTTAGAACAACATTTACGGTTATGTTTATGATCTTAAACGCTGAAAACTTTTTGGCATTATGCTCAAGGCGAAGAGTAAGGTAAGGAATAACATTTAATGTATCGATAAACAATATTCCGATGACATAATTCATCAGATAAGAATTATTCGTAGGCATGTCAAGGAAGGAATATATCGGCTGCCGAAGCAAATAAATTACTCCGCTGATTACAATCCCAACGACAGATACAAAAAGATAAGGCGTGGAAAAGTTATCTTTTTTATCTCCAATTTCCAGATTGGAAGCGAATTTAAGATAAGCCGCATCCATACCGTAAATAAATATGACGTTGAATATCCCTATAAAGACATAGAGGTTCGTGAATGCACCAAAATCATGAGTGCTGAAGACATGAGTATAAAATGGCGTTAGAAGAAAAGTAAGAAATCTGCCTACGATTGTACTGATTCCGTAAATGCCGGTATCTTTTGTTAATTGTTTTAGCTTATCGAACATCATAATTAAGATTAAAAATCATTTTGATATTTTTACATCGAGAGAAATATCTAAAGCTTTCACGCTGTGAGTTAATGCGCCTACAGAAATAAAATCTACTCCGGTTTCGGCAATTTCTTTTACTGTGCTTAAATCGATTCCGCCTGAAGCTTCTATCAAACATTTTCCTTCAATTAGCTTAACTGCATTCTTCATTTCTGCCGGATT
>JAMCWE010000184.1 GCA_023475265.1 Bacteroidota bacterium | reverse complement strand
GAATTTATAAACCGGATTTATAAAGACGTTTATTCCGTAGCCGAGTGAAATTCTATAATTTAATTGCAGACTAACCTGCTGCATAGGGAATTCACTTACATATAACCCTTCAGTATAAAGATTAACTTGCTTTACTACAGAAGGGTTGTTTTCAGGCGAGATA
Organism: Bacteroidota bacterium; assembly: GCA_023475265.1. Taxonomy (GTDB): domain Bacteria; phylum Bacteroidota; class Ignavibacteria; order Ignavibacteriales; family Ignavibacteriaceae; genus FEN-1297. The sequence goes on along the minus strand of JAMCWE010000184.1, from coordinate 2,612 downwards.
ATTGCCGAAACATTATTTTGATATTTTGCATTGATTAAAGAACCGGATGCTCTAAACTCGAGTCCTAGCAAAACCTTTATAGCCATTTCGAGTTCAAGACCTGTATGCAATTGTTTAGCGCCATATACATTTACATACTGAGTCGTTTGTTCAATTGGATCGACAACCGAAATGTTCGGGAGAGCTCTATCCCACCATTGTGTATAAAAGCCGTTTGCTTTGATAGCAATTTCTTTTGTTGCAAGTCCATAACCCAATTCAAGTCCAAAAACTTTTTCATTATTAGCATCTCTTGAAACCGCATTTGAATAATTAGCAAAGATAGTACCGACGAGAGGTGCAGTTGAAAAATATCCAATGTTGGCATATACGTTATTATGCTCATCTATATTATAATTTATGCCTGTCTTAGCAGTATATCCGAAAAAATTTTGCCATGCGGTTGTACTATCAGTTTTGTATAGAAAGAATTCAATTCGTTGAGCACCCTGTGATGATGCGGAAAGATTGATGAAAGTAGTTAGGGGGCCTGATTTATATTCTAACTGACCAAAGCCGCCAAATTGTCTAATATGATAATCATCATAGTAACTAACTTTATCGCCAACCACGCACATACGATTAGGACTGCTTACATCACTATTATCAACGTAATAATCACCGCCAATGAGATCTCTAATTTCTCTGTAATGATCACCAATATAATATCTTGCATCAATACCAGTATTTAAAACCAATTCCGGACTAAGTTGAGTCTTGAAAGTTGATAATATGCCATACCAATTATGATTGTTAACACTGTTGACTAAGATCGTTGATACCGAACGATGGAGTGTTGGACTGTATCTGGTGTCAATAAATGTTGAGTTTTTACTCCACACCAAATCATAATCTCTATAATAAGTATAAGGCCCGCTGATAATTGGCTGTGCATACGATCCAGCAGTTGCGGATCCATATCCGCTACCTTGAGAATAATAGAAGATTGTTGAGAGGGTTGATTTCGCGTTAATCTGCCAGTTCCAATCCAAATTAAACGCGGGTTTATAGAATTTATTAACAACTTCATTAAACCATTGCCCCCGCAATCTTCCAACTGCGTAATTAAAAGTCTTTCCATATTTTGCCCAATCAGCTATTGTCATTTGAGCATAACTGTATGGCCTTTGTCCGTGTTCCTGAGGAGAGCCAATACCAGTTAATTGGAGAGAGTGATTTCCAAATACTCCCCCGATTGAAACGAAGTAAGTCCAATCTTTATAATATGTACCGACAGCATATCCATCCCAAGTCCTTCTTGCAAACAATGCTGTTATTGCAAAATTGCTTGAGAGTTTTTGATTAAAAGCTACGCTACCTTTAATAAGATTATTTGTACCGTATTCCGATCTAACTTTAATAAATTCTTGTTCTGTCGCAACGCCTTTGGTGACCATGTTCATAACTCCGCCAACTGCGCTTACAGAATAAGGAGAAGCACCAATTCCTCGTTGAATCTGAGTATTATCCAATACATCTCCAAGTCCAGCCCAGTTTGACCAATACACCCATTTGTTCTCCATGTCATTTACCGGCACCCCATTAATCATAACAGCAACATTCCTTTGACTGAAGCCTCTTACAAAGAGTGTAGCATCACCGGATGCACCACCTTGAACCGAAGAAAAAACACTTGGCGTTGTTGCTAATTCCTGTGGTATATCACGAGAAGCTAGTTTAAATTCAATTTCTTCACCTTTAACTTCCGAGAAAGCGACAGGCGTTTCTCTTAATACAGCTTTTGTTCCCTTGACAACTGTTTCTTCTAAAAGAACTGAACTTGGTTCCAGTACAAAATCGAATCTTTGGTTCTTAGATACTTTAATGTTCTCAACTAATCTCAAGTAACCGATGTAAGTCACTGCAACTTCGTATGTGCCTTCTTTCACATTATCGATTGAAAAACTTCCTTCAGTGTTCGTAGCTGCACCTGTATTCATGTCTGCAATGTAAACATTTGCCCCAATCAATTTTTCTTTTGTGGCTGCATCGGTTACGGTCCCGAAGATTTTAAATTCCTGAGCAGTGATGAGATTACTCACCAATAATAAAATCAATACAAAACTAATCTTGTAGAATTTGTTCATACAGATTTCCTCCAACCATTAGTAGAATTAAATACTGAAATGTCCATTTTAATAGTAGTCATCTACTTTTTATTAAAATTAGCATTTTTTATCACACGATAGCAATACCCATCATGTTTTTATCAAAAACAAGTTCTCCATCAAAACGAATATCACAAAATAAATTATGAAGTTAAAGTCATTCAATTGCTAACAGTACTTCACTCAGCAATTAGTCCTAATCACTCTACCAGTTTTGCTCTTTTCTCATAGACCAAAATTGTTCATTCTTTTTCACCTCGAAAAAGACCGTTAATACAAAAATAATTTGTTTGCAAAGTATCGAATTGTTTCTCTCATGGCGGCAATCAAATTATAGTTCGGTTTGAAATTTAATGCTTGTTTTGTTTCATCAATTGAAGCAAGACTATGTTTGATATCGCCAGGTCTTTCCGGTTCATAAACAATTTTGCTTTTGCTGTTAGTCTCTTCAACAACAAACTTAAC
>JAMCWE010000114.1 GCA_023475265.1 Bacteroidota bacterium | reverse complement strand
ACGATTTGAACTGCCGTACTTCCAGATGAAGTTCTTGTTGTGCGAAGGTGAAACATAGTTGAAATTGCCTCTTAGTATGACAAAGCAATTTAAAAATAACTATTTCAAGCTATTTTCACACCTTTTTTCCCTCCCTTTTCCTACTTGCTCAAGTCAGGAAGTAAACTATTACATCGAACCATTAACTAAAGAAAAATTAGAATCACTTCTGAAAAAGATGAAAATGACTCCGGGCGAGCTTTTGAGAAAGAATGAACGAGCTTATAAAGAGCTTGATATTGATAGTTACAATGAAGGACAGCTATTGGAACTGGTGCTTCTTGACAGCGATCTTATTCAGCGGCCGATTGTTGAAATGGGAAAGAAAGCAATACTTGCCCGGTTGCCGGGAAAAATATATGAATTGTTTGAATGACAAATTATTTTTCACTCTCAAGTTTCTTTTTACATTCAGCTAAATTTTTTAGCTGCTCGTTATTAAGCGATGGATAATTTATTGGAAGCTTACTCATCGTTTCAATAATTATTTCAGAAACGGCAAGCCTCATAAACCATTTATGATCTGCTGGAATGATAAACCATGGAGCGTGTTTTTTACTTGTAGCGGAAATTGCTTCTTGATAACATTTCTGGTATTCATCCCAATATTGTCTTTCTTTAATATCAGCTTCGGAGAATTTCCAGTTCTTTGATTTCTTGTCAATCCTTTCCAAAAATCTTTTCTTCTGTTCTTCTTTAGAAACATGAAGAAAGAATTTAAGGATAACAGTTCCGTTATCGAATAAATATTTTTCAAAATCATTAATTTCTTTAAATCTCTGGTTCCAAATATTATTGCTTATTAATTCCTTTGGAATTTTTTCATTCTTTATTAAATCATGAACTCTTACAACAAGAACTTCTTCATAATACGAACGGTTAAGAATTCCAATCCTGCCGCGCTCAGGTAAAGCTTTGTTGATTCTCCAAAGATAATTATGATTCAATTCTTCAGCAGATGGCTGTTTGAAGCTTGTTACTTGAGTTCCTTGCGGATTAAGTCCGCTCATTACATGCTTTATTGTTCCGTCTTTACCGGCAGCATCCATTGCTTGAAAGATTAGCAGCATTGAATATTTATCTTCAGCATAAAGTTTATCCTGAAGCGAAATCATCTTTTTAATATTCTTCGTTAAATCTTTCTTAGCTTCTTCCTTTGAAGCATAACCGTTTGTGTCATCCGTTTTAATTTTTGAAATATCGATTTTTGAGTTTGGTTTAATTACGAATTTTTCTATACTCATATTTGTAAGGTTCAATTAATTTTTTGATAAATTCTAAATAGCTGTTACAAAATTTCTTCCGCTTAATTTTCTTTTTTATGTTCTAAAAACCATTCGTACAATTTTGGGTTGTTATATGCTTGTGTCCATGAATCATGAGCCGCTTCCGGAAAAACAGAAAACTTTGGATTACCTCCGCATGCTTCTAAGGCTTCTACCATTTCAACAGATCTTTTAATTGGTACAACCTGATCTTTTGCACCATGGAAAACCCAAACTGGAAGGTTTTTAATTGCACATACTTTTGATGGATCACCGCCGCCGCAAATTGGTGCGATGGCTGCAAACATACCGGGGTGTTTGATTGCTAAATCCCATGTTCCAAATCCTCCCATGCTTAACCCGGTCAGATAAATTCTGTTTGTATCAATATTATATTTCGAAATTATTTCCTGGAGAAGTGTAAAAAGTTCATCTGAATCCCACCACAATTCTTCTTTGCATTGCGGTGAGATAATTACAAAAGATAGATCTTTTCCTGTTTCAATGACTTTTGGATATCCATGTCTTTTTACAATTTCAATATCATTACCTCTTTCACCTGCGCCATGAAGAAATAAAATTAATGGAGAAGGGCTTTTATCTTTATCATAATCTTTTGGTAGATATAAAAGATATTTATCGTTCATGGTTTTGTGTGAATTGTTTTCAATTTTCACTACGATTTGTAGTTCTGTTTTTTTCATTGTAATACTTCCGGTTGAACAGCCTAATACGAAAAATGATAAAAGAATTACAGAAGTAAAAATAAATTGTTTCATAATAAGTTTTTGTCTAGCTAATCATATTCGCTTATCTAATTTTTTGAAGGAGTGATTTCGAAATTTATTGGAACAACAAATAGAAACTTTGCCTTCTTATGTCTTTGAATTGCAGGTGAAAAGTGTAACATTTTTGTAATCTTATAGCTTCTTCATTGCACCCAAGTGTAATCCTTTTATTACCATTTCGCAAATAGGAAGTCCGGTTGTATCAAGAAGTATTTTGACATAGACAGTTCCTTCTATTTGGTGTTTCACTGCCTCTTGCGGATACTTTAAACAAGATATTGTACGCATATTTTGGATTGATTTAAATTAGATCATCTCACGCAAAAATTTTTTCTTAGCGCTCTTGGCGTAAGGTTCTGCGTCTTCCTGCCCGAACAACCGTTCGGTCGGGCGGGTGCGAGAAAAAAAGAAAGACAATTCACGCAGAGACCGCTAAGAAAACGCAAACGTCGCAAAGATTAATGCTAACTTGTTGGTGATTAATCTTAAATTCATCAACCAATGTCGAGTAGAAGACTAAATAAATAACTTTAGATTTCACCATAGTGTTGTTTCTTCATTTCTGATTCCCTAATAGGTGCATATCTTATTTATTTATTCGTCCCCCCTCACAGAACCGTGCTTGCGGATTTCCCGCACACGGCTCTTCAGTTCATACTCACTTATGCGCTGCAAGCGTGTACAGATTTACGTATATCTTC
>JAMCWE010000186.1 GCA_023475265.1 Bacteroidota bacterium | reverse complement strand
AAAAAGAAAATTAAGATGGAGTGATAATGTCTATTCAAACAATAAAATTAGAAATCAATGGAATGACTTGTGAACATTGTGCACAAACAATTGCTAAAAAGGTAGTTCAATTAGAAGGAATAATCTCAAAGAATGTAAACTTTCTTGAAAAGAAAGGGGAATTTGAATTCGATTCAGACAAAGTATCGAAATCAGAAATTATTAATACCATTAATTCTATTAGTAATTATCGAGTTGTTGGTGAAGCTGAATTGAATAAAAATAGAATCAGCAATTATGACTTGATTATCATTGGCGGCGGCTCGGCTGCTTTTGCCGCTGCAATAAAAGCAAGTGAACTTGAAAAGAAAGTTTTAATGATAAATGACGGTTTACCCATTGGCGGTACTTGTGTAAATGTAGGTTGCGTTCCATCTAAAACTTTAATAAGAACAGCAGAACAATTTCATATTGCAAATCACCCGAACTTTTTTTCTCTGAAACCAGGTGATAATAAAATTAATTTTAAGGAAATTATTCAACAAAAAACTGAATTGGTAGAAGAGTTAAGACAACATAAATATATAGACGTATTGAAAGATGGCCCGAATGTAACGATTCTTAAATCTTGCGGAAAATTAATAGACAAAAACACAGTTGAAGCGGATGGTAAAAAATATTCTGCAGAAAAAATTTTGATTGCAACTGGCTCATCTACTTTTATTCCCGATATTTCCGACTTAAAGGAAATGGATTATTTAACCAATGAAACATTATATGATTTAAAAGAACTCCCCGAACATTTAATCATAATTGGTGGTAGATACATTGCTTTGGAAAACGCACAGATGTTTGCACGTCTTGGCTCCAAAGTTACAATTCTTCAACGGTCATTCAGAATTCTTCCCGATGAAATACCGGATGTTACTGAAACCTTAAAAGAATATCTTGAAGCAGAAGGAATAGAAATAAAAACCGCAGTAAAAATAAAATCAATTGAAAAAAATAATGGAAAAGTTGTTGTTAACGCTTCTGTTAATGATAATGACGAAGTTATTGAAGGAACGCATATCTTTGTTGCAACCGGCAGAAAAGGAAATTCAAAAGGATTTGGTTTAGAAGAAATTGGAGTTGAACTTCATAAGCAAGATTTTATTAAGACAAATGAATATTTGCAAACATCAATTCCAAATATTTATGCTGCTGGAGATATAACTGGTGAGTATTTATTTGTGTATTCTGCCGCTTACGAAGGTTCGCTTGCGGTTGAAAATATGTTTTATGAAAGTCCAAAGAAAAAAGATTACACTGCTTTCCCGTGGACCATATTCACAGACCCACAAGTAGCCGGTGTTGGTATGGATGAAAATCAAGCATACGAGAACAAAATTGAATATCAAGTATCAACAATTCAGCTCAAAGATGTACCACGTTCATTAGCAGCAAGAAATACAAAAGGTTTCATTAAACTTATCCGTAATAAAGAAAACGATGAATTAATCGGTGCAAGAATATTAGCTTCTGAAGGTTCGGAACTTTTGATGGAAATTTCCCTAGCAATCAAATATAGAATTACAGTAAAAGAATTAAAACAAATGTTTCATCCATATTTAACCTTATCAGAGGGAGTTAAAATAGCAGCTATAAGTTTTGATAAAGATGTTAGAAAACTTAGCTGCTGTGCGGTGTAAAAATTTTTTTTCATCTCATCACTCTCATCGCATTAACTATCGCAATTATTGCAACGCCCATATCTCCGAACACCGCTTCCCACATTGTAGCAATTCCAAATACGCCGAGAAGAATGAAGAAAAGTTTTACGCCCATTGCAAAACCGATGTTTTGCCAGACAATTCTTCTCGTCCGTTTAGCAACTTCGATTGAATGAACAACTTGCATTGGCGAATCAGTCATCAAAACAACATCTGCGGTTTCAACTGCTGCATCCGAACCGAGAGCGCCCATTGCTATTCCCACATCGGCACGGGCAATTACCGGCGCATCGTTTATTCCGTCTCCAACAAATGCAACTTTTCCATCGTGTGCAGCGCTTAATAATTTTTCAATATGCTCAACTTTATTTTCCGGCAGAAGTTCAGCGTAATATTCTTTGATGCCAAGTTTATTTGCATAGACTTCAGCAGCGGTTTTGTTATCGCCGGTAAGCATAACAGTATTTACTTTTAATTTGTTAAGCTTAGTAATTGTTTCGGCAGCTTCATCTTTTAATGAATCGGATATTACAATGTAGCCGGCATATTTTTTATTTACTGCAACATGAACAACCGTTCCATCAACATCACATTTGCCGTGTTCAATATTTTCAAGATGAAGCAGCTTGTCATTTCCAACTAAAATTTCATCACTGCCTGTCCCGTATTTATCGGGATTTACTTTTGCTTTAATGCCGTGACCGGAAATTTCGTTTACTTCTGTAATATTGATTTGTGAAATCTTGTTGTTATAAGCATCCAAAATTGATTTTGCAATCGGATGACTTGAGTTTGCTTCTGCATAGGCAGCATATTTGAGAATATCTTCTTCCTTGAATCCATTAGCTGAAACTATTTCCGCAACTTTAAATTCACCTTTTGTGAGTGTTCCGGTTTTATCGAACACAACTGTTTTTATTTTTGTAAGTGCATCGAGATAGTTGGAACCTTTTACTAAAATTCCTCTGCGTGAAGCTCCGCCGATTCCGCCAAAGTATCCAAGCGGAATACTAATAACTAAAGCGCAAGGACAAGAAATTACAAGCACAACTAACGCTCTGTAAATCCAATCTGTAAAAATTTGCCCTGCAAAAAGCAACGGTGGAATAA
>JAMCWE010000090.1 GCA_023475265.1 Bacteroidota bacterium | reverse complement strand
TTCATTTTTTCTCCAAAAAATTTATTCAGAATAATAGTTGGCTATATAAATACTCATACAAAACCAGTCGGAAATAATTTATAGAGGACCGACAATAATTTTTTACGTCGCATAGTTGTAATGAGCCGGAAAATTATAATACAAAAAAGATAGGTGTTTATAGTATTAATGATGTAGATGGCAAAGGAAATTTTTATGTGCAATATGCTGATTTAGACTCGCTGGATAAATTTAGAGACATCGGTTTTTCATTCTATTCCGGCTTTTGGCTTGCATCACCTGAACAGTACCTAAATCCGCTCTATAATGTTTACGTTATTGCGACACTAAATAAAATTTATTTTTTTAATACAAGATCGGATAAACTAATTAAACAAATTAATCTGCCCTATATTAGTCACGGTTTCGAAGATAACTTTGGTGTAGGATTAATCAAATTCTTGCCCTATGACAATCAGAGATGTATTCTCGTAAGAAGTTATGGCGTTTATATGATTAATCTAGAGAATAAAGAGATTGAATCGGTGATATTTGAGGGAAGAGGTAATTCAAATGATATTATTATACATTCGTTAGCACTAACTACTGATAAAAGATATCTGTATTTAAGAACGGTAACCCCAACACAATTAGGTGCTCCTCAGAAGTTATATAAGGTTGATATTATTCTCGGTACAGGCAAAATAATTTATCAACTTTCTCCCAATAGTTTACGTGAAGACACAACTCAATCATTTACAGTAGGAGTTTCCAAAGATTTTGTTATTTGTACAGACGGTAACAACTTTTTCAAATTTTCTACTAAATCTAATGTTCTTCTTGATAAAAGGAAGTTAAACCTAAAAGGACTTTTTTGGTTCAATCCATTCGGCGATGCCAACTCTTTAGTCTGTTTCTCATCAGATTCAGCAGCCTTTTACATCTTTAACGCCGAGACTCTATCTCTAACTAAATACTTTGAAATTAATTCTTCAAAGATGAGAGGAAATTACCAAGAATTTGCTGATGGACTTTATTTCCTAGTTCCCTCTAATCCGCAGGGGAAAAATTTCATTGTGAACCTGACAACCAAAGAAATAAAGTATAGCTTCAATAGTCCAAGAATATCGTCGTTCATTATTAAAGAAGTTATAGACTATACGATTAATTAAAAATATGTTTTTCTATAATTAAAAAATGGAGGTAATTATGCGTAGGGTTTTATTTTTATTTTTTGTAGCAGTAAACTTAATTTTTGGACAAGTTTCTGATTGGCAAGTTTATAAAATCCCATACAAAAATGCAGATGGAACTTATGCGTTTTGTGACAATACAGGTACAGGTCCCTTTATGATATGGTGGAAGAGAAACGTAGGTTTTAATTATTCTTCCATGCCACAAATCATTCGTACCGGTATTGACTATTCAATCTCGACTCAAGCTTGGGGCGGTCAAAGTTACTTAAGTTTTACAACGGGAAATGATGTGCAAACGGTTGCACGATTTAATGAAACTAGAGATTATTTTGCTGCTGGAGAATTGATAAATTATGATTCACAAAGTGGGCAGATAAATATTGGTGAAATAGAAGCAAACATGGGAAAGTACAATTACCAAGGCGTTCCGTATGATTTAGTATGGAATACAAACGGAAACTCGTACATAGATAATATCAATCACATGATATATCTTGATAGCAGAGCTGAAATGGCGCACGAAGTTGGACATGTACTTGGTATTTTCCATACTAAAGTTGGCTCTAATGGAGAAACTATGTCTACTTTTTCTCAAGCACAAAATGCTGGTATTAATCCCGCCCAAAGAATGTTTTTGAAATCAAATGACTGGGCAGCATTAGGTCTTTTATATAATAAACTGCCAATATCTAGTGTCGTTCTTTTAGGGGATGCTACGCTTTATTCGGGATATACAGGACATTGGTGGGTTGCCGTAGAAAATGGTAGACCAGCCTTTACATATAATTGGCAAATTATGTATTTGGATGGGGCCGGATATTTACAATCATTTGATAGTGTTGTTAAAGAAAAAGAGAAAAGAGATAAAGTAAAGGATAAGATAAAGGATGGGAATATTATTATTGATGCTGTACCAAGTAACGAGTGGGTTCCGGTTGGCACTAATTCTTCTTCTTTTAGTAAGACTCATAATCCCTATGACTTGCGAGACTTTAAATTAAGATGCATCGTGACTGATTTAAATAACTCTACGGGAACTTCGAATGAGTTTTATGTAGATGTAGTTTCATATCCACCACCTTCTCCAAGTGTTGTTAACGGTAATTTACGAAGTGAGACAATATCACTCCTAAATGAAGATGAACCTTCTTCAAAACTAACCAACTACTTTGAGGATCAGAATTATCCTAACCCGTTTAATCCGTCAACAAATATTCGGTACGAGCTGCCACAAAGCAGTTTTGTGACACTGAAGGTATATAATATTCTTGGGGAAGAGGTAGCAGCGCTTGTTAACAAAAATGAGTCGGCGGGAATTCATGAAGCAAATTTTGATGCAAGTCGATTTACCAGTGGTGTTTACATTTACACGCTAAATGCTGGTGACTTTGTACAGTCGAAGAAAATGATGTTGTTGAAGTAGTTTACACTCGTTTTCGTTAAGCCCGGTTAATTTAATCGGGCTTTTTTTATGCCTTTTTGGTATTATTGAAACATAACCACAACCGAATAATCAGTAAGCCGCCAAGTTATGTTTGAAAGAGAAATAAAGTTCATTTATGATTTCAATCTGAATAAGATAAATCGGTTAGGTCCCTACTTCACATTTGAACAATTATCAACGACGGATATACATCCGGCAATTCTGCA
>JAMCWE010000193.1 GCA_023475265.1 Bacteroidota bacterium | reverse complement strand
ATTTATCATTTTTTCAATTTCTGCTTTTATTTCAGATAAATCCTTATTCTCGATCTCCCGGACAAACATTTTATTCGGATATTTAATAAAAATTAATCTTAACTCAATCTTATTTATTTTTTGAAATAACTTGCTGACAATATATGAATAAAAACTCAATTGATTAATATAGTTTTCAATTTTTCCTTGGATCACTTTTTCTTCAATTGTATCTGTTTTATAATCAACAATGATGGCTGTATCATTTTCAATTATAAGCTTATCGATAATGCCGTAAAGGAAGTAATCATTTTCTTTTAAATAAATTTCAAACTCGTTTTTATAATTTTTAAACTTGCTTAATTCTTCATATTCTTTGGAATTATAAAATATTAAAAGATTTTCTTTAACCTCGGCTTCTAAATTTTTAATTACTGTTTTATCTTCATCCGATCCTAATTCTGATAAAATCATTTCAGTTAAATGATTATCTACCTCGTCGTAATTAATTTCAGTTTGTAAAATCTTATGAACGATGCGGCCTTTGATGTTTGAATAATTCCTTTGGCCTTTATCAAGCGCAGTGTCTTGTTCGCTTGACAACGATTCATCTTCATGCTCATTAAATTCATAATTAAAATTATTTTTCCTTTCTTTCTCCCAATTTTTATATTGACTATAGAGTGGTACAAATCCTAAATCATAAGTAAGTTGATATTTCAACGGGCATTGTTTAAATACCGAAAGTTTAGTTGCTGATACAATTTCACTTGAAGGAACATCTTGTATATTTTCAGTTCTCAATTGTTTCTTCGTGATAACCTCATCTGGCACATAATTAAAAGTAATAGGATTTTCAATCGTTTTTATTATAGGAATTACTGCGCTCAAATCCTTTGAATAATATTCATAATTATTATTTTGCAATCGTAAGAATTTCAGTTCTGAATTTAATTCGATACTATCAGTATTAAAGTTAAGTCCCAGTCCTTTTTGAAATAATCCGATAAAAGTATCACTTCCATATTCATTATCTTTTTTTACCGAAGCTGAAATAAAAAGATAATTTTTTGCTCGTGTAATTCCCACGTACAATAAACGTTTAATTTCAGCAAGCTCTTTTTTATGAGTTATCAAATTATTAATTCCGATAACAGGCGCAGCTTCATAGTTAGAAGAATATTGATTATTAACAGGAACTTTAGTCAATATTCCAAATTTTTTATTCACTAAAATGGATTTTGATTTAACAGAACCTTTAATCGAAGTCTCGTCGCATTTATAAAGAAACACTGCGGGAAATTCTAATCCTTTTGCTTGATGCAATGTCATAATTTTTACAGAATTTGATTCTTGAGAAACTACGGCCTGCGATTCATCATCAGTTTGTTCAATAGAATCTTTTAAATAATTTATATAATCATATAAAGTTTTATAACCGAGGGAGAAAAAGTTTAAAGTAAGCTTCATTAACTTTTCAATATTTGCAAGCTCTTGAACTCCGTTCGATTTTGCAGCAATTACTGAAATGAAATTGGATTCATTTAAGATTTTTCTTAAGAGATGCGGAATATTAAAATTTTTTGAAAGCGTTAAATTTTCATTTATAGTTTTAACTATATTTTTTACGCTCTCATTATTTGCGCTGTAATCTTTAAGCTTCTCCCATAAATTTTTTCTTTGAATTGTAGATATTTCAAAAATTGCAGCATCCGAAAGAGAAAAGAAAGGTGACCTTAAAATCCCAACAAGCGCAGTATCATTGTTCTCATCAGCAAGAAATGAAAAATAATTATAAATATCATAAATGGATTGTCTTTGATAAAATCCTTTCCCTCCAATGATTAAAAATGGGATGTTATATTTTACAAAAACTTTTTCCAGTTCAGAAAAAGATTTTCTTCTTCTGCAAAGAATTGCAATATCATTCCATGAATATTCCTTATCAGATTGAATTAATTTTAAAATTCTATTGGCGACTAATTCAGCTTCCGGATACAAACTTTGTTCGTTATTCTCTGTAGCTGTTTCATCTTTTATATGAATTAGAAATTCAATATTACCTTCATTATCATCATCCCTGGCACAAACTAAATCTGAATGATTAACTTCATTAAATAGAAGATTCGGTTGTGCGAATAAATTTTTGAAAAGAATATTCGTGAGCAAGCAAATCTTAGGCGCCATCCTAAAACTATCCGGAAGCGTTAACAAAGATTCAGCGCCGGATGCGTCTTCAATTTCATTTTTTGTTCGATTAAAAACTTCAAGCTCGGCATCGCGAAACATGTATATGCTTTGCTTTTCATCCCCCACAACAAAAAGATTTCCTTTTTTTAGATGATCTAATATTGGTAAAAATATATTATACTGAAGTTCATTTGTATCTTGATATTCATCAATCATTATATATTTATACTTCTCGGCAATATCCTTTCGGACATTTTCAATGTCTAAAACTTTTTTTGTATTAAGTAGAATGTCTTCATAATCAAGAAAACCGCTTTCGGCTTTTTTCTTAGTATAAGTTTCAAGCATTTTATTAAAATAATGAATTGCAATTTTACCAAAACGAGCCAATTCATATTCTATCAATTTAGAATTATTTAGCTCTGGTAAGTAATTAAAATCCTTATAAAAGTTTTCAACAGTTTCTATTTCTTTAACTAACATTTCCCTTAAATCAGAAACCAAATAATTTTGCAATCGAATAAAGCCGTCACTTTTTATGATCTTTTCTTTGATTGCCATATGAACTTTTATTTTTGCTTCAGTATCAAGTTCGTTCTTTAATAAATCTATTTGGCTATTGACTGCAGCTGCAATTTCGTTTTTTGGTTTAAACTCTAAAACCGAATTATTTATTTTAATTAACGAATTAATAAACGGTGATTCCTGTTTACCGATTATTTCCTTATAATATTCAACAAAAGTATTATGAAAATATTCAGCGATTTCAAGTTCGGATTTCGAATAAATATTTTTCTCAACATCTAAAACATTTTTTCTGTCTTTAATTAGTGATTTCATTTCTTCGGCAAAAACATTTTTGGATGCAAAAAGTCTAATCATATATTTCAGATTTTCTGAGTCGACTGGATCTTTCACTGACGATCTTATAATTTCATCTATTGATAGCTCAATTAATTCATCAGAAGTCTGCTCATCAATTGCTGAAAAGTTTGCATCCAATTCAGCTTCAACTGGATGATCACGAAGTATATCAATGCAAAAAGAATGAATCGTAGAAATATTAGCTGAAACTAATTGCCGGCGAATATTTTCAAGTTTATTAATTTCATTTTTGCTGCTGCTTTCAGAAATTTTTTCATCAATATGTTTTGCAATTTTATTATAAAGTTCGCTGGAAGCTTTATCTGTAAAAGTAATAGCGGCAATATTCCTTAGCGGAATGTTTTCTTCCGTAACAATTTTCAAGTATCTTTTTGAAAGCACAAAAGTTTTTCCAGAGCCTGCATTTGCAGTAAGAGAAATATGTTTTTTGTATTCGAGAGCTTTAGATTGGAATTCTGTTAGTAAAGTCATGGGAAGCACCATCAAACTTGGATTTTTTTAATCAATTTGGGAATTGTAATTTTAAATGCCGCACCGCCGTTTTCATTTTTAATCAAGCTAATGATTCCATTTATACCTTCAATAAATCTTTTAGCTAATTTCAACCCAAGTCCCATGCCTTTGTTTTTAGTTGTAAAATTTGGATCAAATATTTTATCCTGAATTTCCATAGGAATCCCGTTGCCATTATCGCTAACTATCAAAATGAAATTATCATCTTCTTGATCTAAATTTATTTCAATTTTATTTGCAGCCGCTTGAATCGAATTGCGGATTAAATTAATTAATAATCTTCTAAACTGGCTTCTGTCTGCTTCAATTAACGCAGTGCTTAATTGCGTCATCGCTTCGATTTTGATTTGCTCTTCAACAAAAAGATTTATTGTATCTTTAATAATTGGTATCAGATCAACCTCTTCAATTTTGTAGTTTGGCATTCTTGCAAAACGAGAAAATTCAGAAGCGATCAAACTTAAATTTTCAATTTGACTCAAAATGGTATTTGAAACTTTTTCAAATATTGAATCGAAATTTTTATTTTTATCACGATAAGAAACCATTAACTGTTGAACAGCAAGCTTCATTGGTGTTAATGGATTTTTAATTTCATGAGCAACTTGTTTTGCCATTTCCTTCCAAGCATTTTCTCTTTCCAACTCAGCAATATCATTTTGATTCTTTTGCAATTCTTTAGTCATCATGTTAAAGCCGGAAAGCAATTCTTTAAGTTCACCTTTTACATTGGAATTCAATTCAACATTCAAATCTCCGTGAGCTATGGAAGCCGTCGCTTTAGTAAGTCGTCGTATAGGCAAAGAAATTCTATTCGCTAAGAAAGTGCTCAACAAAATCATAATCAAAGTTGCGAAAGAATAAATTCCGAACATGAAAACATCGATGTCCATTACCGAATATGTTAATCTCACTTTATTAAACGCATCATTAACACCAATTATCAAAGGCCTATTTTCAATTGTAACTTTTTTGTAAAAAGAATCATAGTAAAAATTCTCTATATTTTCTTGAGTTAGAAATTCTCTGTAGCTCAAATAATTCAATTGATAATACGCTTCCGGATTTAATTTATTAGGGAATAAACCAACCTTATAATATTGATCTTTAGAATTATAAATTTTTGTTGATCCTTCATAAACCGTGAAGGCAATTCCAAGATCAGTTCCGGCATTGTCAAAGGCTTCTATATAATCATGAGAAGGGATTTCAGCAATCTCTTCATTAATTATATTTTCTACATAATTTAATCTTTCACTTAATTCATTTTGAATTGCGCTTTGAGTTCTTTGTCTAACTATTTGCCGGTTATAAACAGCAAGAACAATAACCGGAACAATTGAGATGAAAAGAAAAGCTATCAAAAGCTGCGATCGAAAACTGTATTTATAATTTCTAAATTTTATCGTTAAAAGAATTAAGAACAACAGAATTATAAAAATGCTGTGAATTAAGAAAATCTTAAAGAAGTTAAATAAATTCCAAGATATCCTTTTTACTTTTGTAAGCACCGCAGTAATTTGTTGAGCACTACCCGTTTTTGATTTTAGAAGATAAGCATAAAACGACTCATCATTCAATTTAATTTCTTTCCACACTTCGTCATCCGGCGAGAATTGAGCGTCCAGTATTGGTTTTATTTGATCGCGTGAAGGATAAATATCTCCATAAACATGAGTTAGTTTTGAATCTGCAAATTCAAATATTTTCAACTGATTAATATCAATTACAGAATTGATTATGTTTTTGCTGGACTCTAAAAAATCCGGAATATTATTCGACCCTAGATTTTGCGGATCAAAGCCAACCGATGCGGTGATATATCCTATCTTTATTTCTCTGTCAAAAAGCGGGATAATTCCTGTAAAGATTTTTTTAGTTGAATCTCCAGGCAAAGCAGTTTCAATTATTTTTGTTCCTTCACCGGAATAATTGCTGAACTCTTTTAAATTCTTAATGCCGAAATTTATTCCTGAGTTAAATCCGCCAAGTTTATTTTGAAATCTATCCCAAATATTAAGTGAAGAATTTAATGACTCTCTTTGTAAAGCACTGTTCGCCCAAAGTTTGAAAGCATCGGCATCAAAATTAGAGTTGCGATCATAAAAATCGGAAATGATATTCTGATCTTTTGCAGAATTATTTAGTGTTTCCGCCAGCAAGAATCTAAGTAAATTATCGTTCGGCCTATTGATTTCTACAGCTGTGGTTTTTAATGATTCTTTTTCTAACTCAAGATTAAAATAATTTAGAAGTGTAATTGATATTACCGATGCAGCTAAAGTTATATAAACAAAACTAAACTCGTTATGAATTTTACCAAACGCAATTTCAAAGGTTATTAGAAATATTATACTAATGAAAATAAAACTAAGGAGAGGTGTTATCAGCGCTTCATTTTGAAGGAAGATAAATACGATACTAAACAATACATAGCTGACATATAATCCTAAGAAAATTAATTTTATTTTTTTCTTTTCTAAATTTTTCAAAAAAGAGATTAGAAGCAGAATGTAAGACACCATCAAAATAACCAAAGCAGTTCCCATAATCAGAAGGTTTAAATTCATAATTATGGATGGCAGATTTGGGATTAGATTAGGTTCTTTGAAATATCTTAAAGTTGAATCAAATATTATGCTTCGAACTGCTGAACTTAATGCCCTTAAAGTCAATAAGAAAATTAATGTTATTGGTATGTAGGAAATTATAAACCATTTTCTGTTTATAAATTTATATGAAGGTTCATTTCGCAAATAATCAATTAAATATCTTAAAACATTTATACAAATTATTACTGCAAACAAATCAGTGATAAAAAATTCTATTGGCGATTTAACAATTCCATTACCAAATGTTGAGGAGAAATATGCCGGATCGACCAACTGGCCCTGTAATAAGTTTGAAGGAAATCCGATGGCATAAATTAGTAATCGGAAGCCAACACAATAAAGTGAAAAAATAATAATTTTTATCGTCCTATATTTCAATCCGCTAAATTCTTTTTTAAAACCAATCCCTAAAAAAATACAAGCGAATACTATAAGTACAGATTGCATTTCTCCGGTTACCTGATAAAATGAATCTATAGTAGAATTCAAAGTCGGTTTAAAAAATGTAACATTTCCTATCTTATCATTCTGTTGGTTCAACAGATCAAAAGAATATTTCCTTCCATCCTTCGTTCCTCCGGCAAACGGAGAATAATTTACTTCAATTTGAGTTTGATATTTATCCGAAAGCTCTTTTGAAAAATTAATTTCTTTGAAATATGGATTTTGAATCGAATAATGTTTTTCAATTGGTAAACTTATTACATAATAAAAAAGATCATTATCTGTAAGGACAGTATCTGTAATTGTCAAATATGTTATCAAGTCGCCGTCATAAAAATGTATATGGCCGGAAGGAAAAGACAGCGGAAGAATATCATTCTGTGGAATCGCAATTTTCGAATTCCAGGCTATTAATTTCCCGTTTGGCGCAAGAACTTCAACGGAATAATTTTCTAAATCTTGATTATTAACAACTCGAATTAAAGCTCCATAAGAGCTGTTGCGCGGATTTAAAACTTTTCGAAGTTTATTTCTCAGCAAATTATTCTTGGCTAGAATAATATTCTCGTTATCATTAAGCAGGGTTGTTACAGACGTTTGGATATTTAATATTTTTCCAGATAGGACGTTGTTCCAGTTGTTTTCCAAACGCTGAACAAAATACGGAGAGACGATGCCTATAAGAAAAATTAGAAGTAAAATAAAAAAGACGATAGCAAAATATTTTCTATCGCCTTTTATCTTATTAAAAATTTTTGCAAACATTAATTAATAGTGATCTGAGTTATTTTCCATTTTTTACCGGTACTCTTCAAAGACACATAAACCTGGGCTGCTTCCCGCTTGCCTTTAAAAATATAATTATAACTTCCGGTGGCAGACATACCTGATTCATCTTCCTGCATATTACCTAATTCAAAGGAAGTTGATTGATACATTTTAAAATACTCTACCAAAACATAATAGGCTTGATTTGAGCTATAGTAACCATTAACACCGTTCGACAAACTTAAATAAATTTGAGAGCTAAAGAATTTGGAAAAATTGGAAACCTTCCCGGAAGAAATACCATTCTCAATTTTTTGAAATAATGCAATAGCAGATTCTTTGAAACGATTCTGTTCAGAATCATTTGTCCTTTCCTTTTCTTGTGCGGAATTAGAAAAGAAAAAAAATATTGCTATTAGAAAAACTGATAATATGAAAATTTTTTTATTCATTGACACAAAGTTAATTTAAATAATAAATTAACATAAGTCTATATTCTAAAAATCATAAAGTTCAACCTTAGGTGTTAATATAAAACATCTTATTGTCTGTTTAAAGAATTTCTGTTTAAAGGATTTCTTGATAAAGGAATACTCTTAGTTTTCAATTCAATATTGCCTTTTACTGTTTGAAATGCCCAATCAAAAACTATTCTATCCGCAGTCAAATTTTTAATTCTTATCTTCGCATAATGATTATCCCACGTCCAAATTACATAAGTATGACCGACAATTGCTGTAGCATCTTTAGTCGAAGACCATCCTGAAGTAGGTGCATATGGAATATCATAGATGTCATTAGTTTGTCCCATATCCTGGATATCGCTGTCATTCCATACATCGACATAAAAATTTCCATTATAATTTTCAAAAAAGAAATCGGTTGATTTATCATCATAAGGAACAACAGAATAAGTAGTGAATGAAAATCCGGAAGTGCTTGGATAATTTCTATAATCAAAAATAGATTCATTAAAACCTTCCGGTCTTGGAGTTGCACTAACATTATCATAACTCAAATCACTCTCATTTCCATTATAATCATAAGCGGCAACAGCGTAATAATAAGTTGTTCCGTTATGTGCAGCATAATCGGCATAATTATTATTTGTAGTTGATCCGATCAATGTATATTTGCCATCATAACTGTAAGCATAATAAATATTATAACCGGCTACATCTCTTTCCGGATTAAAATTCCAAGAAATATCAACTTGGTTATCTCCATTAAGAACATTTAATCCGGTTGGTGGAGATGGAGGTGTGGTATCAATCTGCATAAAGTCGTTTCGCTTGCATGATGTGAAAATAAAGATTGATATAATCGATACGATATAAAATAATTTCTTTTTCATTATGGCACCTTTTCAGTTTTGATCAATAATAAGAAGCCAAAATGAATGCCAGATAAAATGTGGATTTAAATAAAAATTTTGAGCTTAAATGAAATTTGCTGTACTATATTTTATACATGATGTTTTGCAAAAGCTACCTTTATAATTTTAGAGCATAAGCACTATGTTTCTAATTTTTATTTAAAGATAATCCCTTCGCAATTTTCTTGAACTTGATCTTGATCTTTCTCTTTAACTCGTTATATTATCACATCCTTACGCTACAAATATTTCTTAAAAAATTTAAAATTTTATTGCATATTTATTTAATTAGTATTACTATTTATACCAAGTTTTTATATTTATTTAAATAAATGGAGGTCTAAATGGGTGCGGTTTCAAAATTTCATTGTACAAATTCTGAGTTAATAACTGTTTCAGAATTAATTATTTCCAACGCCGAAGACAACAAAACAAATATTGTTGCGAAAAGGCCAAAGATGGCTGATCCTTATT
This sequence comes from Bacteroidota bacterium, assembly GCA_023475265.1. Lineage (GTDB taxonomy): Bacteria > Bacteroidota > Ignavibacteria > Ignavibacteriales > Ignavibacteriaceae > FEN-1297. Next base: position 5,886 of record JAMCWE010000193.1, on the reverse strand, counting down.
TTCCCGATCAGAACACAAGAGTGCTCGCGGCTAAGGATAAATATATTGGATTAGATAGCGCTAAGAATATGCGCACTGCTACTACTGTTCTTAATTCCATTATGAAAACCGCAAAGGATGATCTTTCCGAATTCAATACTGATCTTGCAGTTGACTATAAAAAAGATAAAACAAAGCTGAATGAAATATTAAATACACTTGGTTTCAATAAATATTATAATTCCGTAACTCACAACAACCAAAAAGGGACGCTAGACCTTTTTGCACAATTTAAAAAGAATCTGACTGCCGAGCTTGAAGCAGATATAATTGATAAAGGAATGAGCACTGATTTAATTACTCGCATTAAAGGATACGCTGATTCTTTAGATAATGCTAACCTCACACAGGAATCCGCAAAAGGCAAACGCCCGGAAATTACCGACGAAGCCGTAACTGAATTAAATGAAATTTACCATGAGATAATCGCGATGTGCATTGTATGTCAAAAAATATTTAAAGATGATGATGCCAAAAAGAATTTATTTGTATTCTCAAAAGTCTTAGCTTCATTAAGAGGCGGCAACCACGGCGGTAACGGCGGGGACGATACTCCTCCCACTCCTCCGCCGGCACAATAAAATTTTGTTCTCTGTACATTGTCTATCTCTTCCTTACTTGTACTCTGTTCTGCATCCTCTCCCGCAAGGGAGAGGTTTTTTATTGTAGTATTATAACCTCTTATGTATATTATAATCACTTAATTGATGAATGATTCTATATGTTAACCGATCAAGTAAAAAATCAGATTAAAGAAAGACTTCTTGAAAAGTTTAATCCCGATAAGATTATTCTTTTTGGTTCGCAGGCACGCGGCACGGCTGATATAAGAAGCGATATAGATTTGCTTATTATAAGTGAATTAAAAGAAGATAAGTTTACCTTAATGGATCAGATGAGGCATGCTTTACTTCCGATAAACTACGCCTTTGATGTAATCGTTTTAACTCAAGCTGAATTTGAAAAAGACAAAAAATATCCTGGTACAGTTGCGCGGTACGCAACAAAAGAGGGAATAATTTTATATGAGCGATCAAAGAAAAGAACTTGAAGAACAAGTTTTTAAGTGGATTGAAATTGCTGAAGAAGATTTAATTTTAGCCAACCATGCTTTTACACTCAGCTCAAACATACCTTACAGATTAATTTGTTATCATGCACAGCATTGTGCAGAGAAATATTTGAAAGCTTTTCTCGTTAGCAGATTAATTGATTTCCCTTATACACACAGCATCGACGATATAGTAAAATTGTGCCCACCCGAATTAGATTTAATGAATAAACTTTACAGCGCCTTTAAATTAACTAACTATGCAGTAGCAAAAAGATATCCGGGAGAATTGAGAAAAACTACTAAGGCAGACGCTGTTGAAGCTGTACAACTTGCGGAATTAACAAAGCAAGTTATATCTGAGATTTTGGAAAAAGATGGATTCCTTTTTTATGAACGTGATAAGTAATAATTCTATGAATGAAAGGGAGATTTTTATGAAAGCCTTTTTACTAATCTTTCTTGCCTTCTTTATAGAAGTGGAAGGACAGACTATTGGGGTAAATAATTGGGTGCTGAATAATAATGGGAAATACACTGACCTTTCTAACACTGGGTCAGTTATTTTTAACGATGGACAAAAATTTTATTTTCAGGGGTTAACTGAAAAAATAGACACAGATTGGTTAGTTTCCACTATGTGGATGAAAGACTTTAAAGAACATACTCCTAATGTGTTTGAGTTTCAATATACAGTGGATAAAATAAAAGGGGATGAAGGAGAAGTGTGGATGGCTTGTGCGCTTCAAGATAGTACGAATCAATGGGGGTTTACGTGGCAAAGAGCTAATGGGCTCTTTAGCCTCAAGATGACTGGTTTATGGGACACCTTCAAGAACATTGCTAGGGTGTACATATGGTTGGAAGTGGGGACCAGTGATTCTTGTTTTGCCGGAACTGAAATAACGGCTAAAAAGATGTATGGTATAAGCAACAGTGATACTACTACATATGATAATTTTGGGATAGTCACTGAAGTCGAAAAGCAGGAGCTCACTCCTGCCGGGTTTGCATTGTACCAGAATTATCCCAACCCATTCAACCCTACAACTACAATAAAGTTTTCCCTTCCTGCCGGAGAGAACATCGTATTGAAAGTGTACGATATTCTTGGCAATGAAGTTTTCACACTCATTAATAATAAGTATATGAGCGCTGGAGATTACAATGTTTCTTTTGATGGTTCGCGGCTGCCAAGCGGAACCTATATTTACAAGCTTACTGCAGGTGAGTACATAGAAACAAAAAAAATGCTCTTAATAAAATAAAACATTCTAAAATTTTTCCCCTCCACCGGAGGGGTAGGGGCGGGTAAAATATTTTATTTGGATGAAATTTTATCGTCCTCACTTCGTTAGAAGTGAAATATTTGTAGAAAAAATATCTCCCCAAAAAACATCCAAAACTCCGTTAGGAGTTAAATAATTATTAAAAGATAGTTTTTATTATATTTCCCCATCAATAAAACTATTTCTTAAAATGCAATACCCTGAAGCCATAGACAGCTTAACAGAAGAAATAATAATAACTGAAAGAAATAATTCTATCCAGAAGAAACAATATTCCCAATTCTTTACTCCTTCCGGTATAGCTTCTTTCATGGCTTCCCTTTTTGCATTTAATAAAGATAAAGAAAGCATAAAAGTTTTAGACCCCGGTGCCGGTGATGGAATCTTAAGCGCTGCTGTTGTTGATAGATTGATTAGTTCTAATCTCAAATTAAAAAATATAGAATTAACTGCAATTGAGATTGATCCATCGCTGCATGAACAATTAACAAAAACATACGAATCATGTAACGATAAATGTAGCGAAGCCGGAAAAAATTTTTCTTACAAAATAATTAATGAAGATTTTATTAAATACGGATATTCGGAAGTAATTAATTCTACAGAAGAATTCTTATTTACAGATAAAAAAGAAAGAGAGCTTTTCGATTTAATAATATTAAATCCGCCTTATAAAAAGATCGATAGTTCCTCCGATGCTAGAAAGATGTTAAACCAAATTGGACTTGAAACGACTAATCTATATACCGCATTTCTTTATTTATCATTATGCTTTCTTAAAGACGACGGACAAATTGCAGCAATTACACCAAGAAGCTTTTGCAACGGGACTTACTTTAAGAAGTTTAGAGATAAATTTTTCGGCAGACTATTTTTCCACCGGATACATATTTATAACCACCGTAACAAGGCTTTCAAAAAAGACGAAGTGCTTCAAGAAAATATTATTTTTTTAGCTTCCCCTGTAAAACCGGTAAACAACAATGTACTTATTACCACAAGCGATTCACCGGAAGATGAATTGTTTAAGACGCTAACAATCAACCACGATTTTATTATTCAGCCTGATGACAAAGATAAAATAATCCACATTGTTACAGATGAATATTCATTGAAGATAATAGATAGAATATCATTGCTTAAACAAAAATTGCATGACATCGGAGTGAGCGTTTCCACCGGCAAGATTGTAGATTTTAGAATTAAAAATAATTTAGCGGGAAATGATAATTACAACGTTGCCCCCTTGTATTATCCATTTCATTTCTCAAACGGTAATGTAGATTGGCCTGTAAATTCTACAAAAAAGAAAGAAGCCGTTTTTATAAACACACGGACGGAAAACGATTTAATTGCTTCCGGCTATTACGTCTTTTGTAAAAGATTCAGTTCAAAGGAAGAAAAGAAAAGAATAACTGCTGCATTCTATGATTATACAAAATATAATTTTAAGCAGATCGGAGTAGAGAATCATTTAAATTATTTTCATATAAATAATAAACCGCTTACTAAAAATTTGGCTCTCGGTTTAACAATTTATTTGAACTCAACACTGGTTGATCAATACTTTAGGCTTTTTAACGGTCATACTCAAGTTAATGCAGATGATTTAAGATTTTTATATTATCCTACTATCGAACAACTTAATTCCATCGGTAAATATTTTACAGATGAGCTTCCCCAACAGGAGGAAATAGATTTAATAATAGAAAGGGAATTATTTAACATGGCTAAAGATATAAACCCAACATTAATTAACACAAAAATTTCTGAAGCGCTGGCAATATTAAAGCAGCTTGGACTTCCGAGAGATCAGCAGAATGAAAGATCGGCTTTAACTCTTCTTGCAATATTGGAGCTAAAGCCAAATCAAAAATGGAGTGAAAGTAAGTCTCCAATGATCGGTATAACTTCAATAATGAATTTTATGGAAGTTCAATTCGGGAAAAAATATGCCCCTAATACACGTGAAAGTATTAGACGACAGACAGTCCACCAGTTTGTTCAAGCCGGTATCTTAATTGCAAATCCCGACAAATATAGGCCAACTAACAGTCCAAACTTTGTTTATCAAATTGAAGATAACATATTAAATTTAATTAAAGAGTTTAAATCAAAATCATGGAATGATTCATTGAAGAAATATCTTTCCAATATTAAAACTCTTTCTGCAAAGTATGCACAAGAAAGGGAGATGGAAAAAATTCCTTTAAGAATTTCTGAAAAGATTGAGATAAATATTTCGAAAGGCGGACAAAATATCTTGATAGAAAAAATTATAAAAGAATTTTGTCCCTGCTTTACTCCAAATGGAAAACTAATTTATATCGGCGATACAAAGAAAAAATGGATTCATTTTGATGAAGGTGAGTTAAAGAAAATCGGTGTAAAAATAAAAGATCAGCATGGCAAAATGCCCGATGTAATTGTCTATTTTACAAAAAAGAAATGGCTGGTATTAATTGAAGCTGTTACAAGTCATGGCCCTATCGATCCCAAAAGAAAAATTGAGCTTGAAGAACTTTTTTCAAAAAGCAAAGCGGGGTTGGTTTTTATAACAGCGTTCTTAGATAAGAAGACCTGGAATAGTTATAAAAAGGATATTGCATGGGAAACTGATATTTGGATTGCCGATAATCCTACTCACCTAATACATCTAAACGGAAAGAGATTTTTAGGACCGTATGCAAAGGAATAGTGTTACTTTAAAGTAATACGCATTTAGCTTAATTATTCATTCTCGAAAACTTTACTGCTTAACGAAAGATGAAAAAAATTGTGGAAGGAAATTAACTTTGTCTTCTTCCCCTTTATGAATCAATCTCATTAAGTTAATCCCTACACCAAACAAAAAGCGAAGTTGTCCCTTCCAACAGAAAGACAACAACAAACACGTTGTCCCCTCCAACGGAGGGGCGAGGGGTGGGTCAATATTTTGTTTAGCTAAAATTTTCCCTTCCTCACTTCGTTAGAAGTGACATATTTGTAGAAAACATATCTCCCCAAAAACAACCTAAACTCCGTTAGGAGTGAAATAATGCTTTCTAAACCTCTATATATGTGTGTTAATCACATCTAAACTAATGCAATTTTGCCTAAACTCACTGTTAAACTTCTGCGACCAACTGCTAAACTCTTAAGTGTGAGTGCTAATCACATAAAACCCTGTGCGATATTGATACGACTCACTGCTAAGCCTCTTCGACCGAGAGCTAAACTCCATAGTGTGAGTGCAAGTCACATTTTAACGTGTGCAAGATTGATGCGGGTCACTGCGAGGTTGTTGCGACCAAGTGCTAGACCTCTTAGGGTGAGTGCGAATCACATCCGGTGAAGTGCAATTCTTATTTGAATCTATTCAAGTGGTGTCTTTACGAAATCGAATTACATTTTCCCCATTTCATACCAAATAATACTAACTTCAAAGTAAACCTAATACCCTACGAAATTGCCCATATGAAAATTAAAATACTTTGCGGCTCCAACATCTTCCATCAACCATCATCC
>JAMCWE010000108.1 GCA_023475265.1 Bacteroidota bacterium | reverse complement strand
CGATGTCGGCTCATCGCATCCTGGGGCTGAAGAAGGTCCCAAGGGTTTGGCTGTTCGCCAATTAAAGCGGTACGTGAGCTGGGTTCAGAACGTCGTGAGACAGTTCGGTCCCTATCCTATGCGGGCGCAGGATACTTGAGAAGGGTCGCTTCTAGTACGAGAGGACCGAAGTGAACGTACCTCTAGTGCACCAATTATCGCGCCAGCGGTATCGTTGGGTAGCTATGTACGGTTGTGATAAGCGCTGAAAGCATCTAAGCGCGAAGCACGCTTCAAGATTATGTATCCCTCCCGATTTAATCGGGACTAAAGACACCTCGGAGATGACGAGGTTGATAGGCTGCAGGTGTAAGTTCCGTAAGGAATTCAGCCAAGCAGTACTAATATGTCGTGAGACTTAACCATTAAATTTTTATACACAGTTTGTGTCCGATCTTTTTATAGCTCTCTCTTTCAGTCTTTCAATATAATTTTGATAGAGTTTAAATTTTGGTGGTTATAGCCTGGGTGTTACACCTCTTCCCATTCCGAACAGAGAAGTTAAGCCCCAGCACGCCGATGGTACTGCATGCGCAAGTGTGTGGGAGAGTAGGTCGCTGCCAAATTTTAATTTAGTAACCCCGGTTTCGATCGGGGTTTTTTATTACCCCACAATAAAATTTCCTATTATTTATTTTTATTTGTCTTTTATTATTCTTTTGTAATTATTAAATGATAAATTTAAATTTATTTTGTTAGAATAATTAAAATTATAATTCAGAGGAAAAGATGGACATTTATTTAATTTGGAAACTGTTGCATGTTTTAGCTGCAATAATTTTTCTCGGGAATATAACCATTGGTGCATTTTGGAAATTTCAAGCTGACAAATCAAAAGATAGATCAAAGATAGCAGATACTTTTAAAACTCTAATTAAAGCCGACCGAGTTTTTACAATGCCTTCAGTAACATTATTAATAATTTTTGGACTTGGGACTGCAATGCAAGGAAATCTTTCGCTAGTTGAAACGCCTTGGATATTGTGGGGAATGATTATGGTTATTATTTCTGCTATTGCATTTATGTCCAAAGTAGTACCTCTGCAAAAGAAAATTGTTTCATTAGCTTCTAATGAACAAAAATTTAAATGGGAAGATTATGAAGCTTTGTCGAAGTCTTGGAATTTGTGGGGAACAGTTGCAACAGTTGCACCATATATAGCAATAATATTAATGGTATTGAAACCTATGTAAATGTAAAATTTAGAATGGTGGATGGAGTCTGTAACAGTTAGTTCCATTTGCCATCTACTATCAGTTATGACGAATTGTTAAAATGTCACCATCTTTTACAATATATTCTTTGCCCTCTAATCTCCAAAGTCCATGCTCTTTAGCTTGAGCAAAAGATCCGCTAGAAATAAAATCATTATAATGAACAACTTCTGCTCTAATAAATTTATTATAAAAGTCAGAATGGATAACTCCGGCAGCATCTTGAGCATTCATTCCTTTATGAATTGTCCATGCACGGCATTCATCTTCTCCGACAGTGAAGAATGATTGAAGACCAAGTAAATTATAGGCTTCTCTTATAATTCCAGTCAAAGCGGATTCTTTAATTCCATATTCTTTCATAAATGCCTGAGCATCCAAATTATCAAGCTCGGACATTTCTAATTCAATTTGTCCAAAGAAAGCAATTGCCTTTGTGTTTTTACCAATTTTAGCTTTTACAAGTAAATCAAAATATTTATCTGAATCATCAATTTGATTTTCCGCCAAGTTTAAAGCTATTAACATCGGTTTCAATGTAAGCAATTGATAATTTTTTAAAATTGAAAAATCCTCTTTTAAAAATTCAGTTTCTCTTAATGGTTTTTCTTCCTGAAGGAAGGAATAACATTTCTCAAGCAAAGCTAACTCACGCCTTAAATGATCATCATGCACTTTTAGAATTTGCTTTTTCAGGTTGTCAATTCTTTTTTCTACGATGCCCAGATCTGAAAGTATAAATTCCGTTTCGAAAATATTTATATCTCTCATCATATCAATTGAACCAAGCGGGTGTGGAGCCGAATCATTATCAAAAAGATGAACAACCTGTATCAATGCGTCGTTTGTTTTTACTGAGGCAAGAAAATTTCCAGTAAATTGCGAGGATCCAGAATCTCCTTTTTGCAATCCAATAACATCTACAAACTCAATCGCAGCATTCGTTGTCTTTTGAGGTTTAAATGTTTCGGTTAACCTATCAAGTCTATCATCCGGAACTTTAATTATTGCATGATGAGATTCTGTTTTGGCTAATTGAAATTGATCAAGATGAGTTTTAGTAATTGTTTGAAACAAAGTTGACTTACCTGCAAAAGGTAATCCAACAATTCCTATCTGCATAACTCCTCCCGCTTAAAAATTTATGTGTTAATATAATAAAAACTTTTTGTCCATAATATTAATATTTTTTCCTTGCCTTATTATATCGAAATAAAATAAATAAAGCATAAACATATTTTTTAATTATATTTAGATAAGTAAGAAAGACTTATATATGCAAAAATGGCTTAAAATTTCCATCGGCATTATTATTTCTTTACTAATATTATTAGTTGTAGCCGGATTTATATTTTATAACATGCTCACCAATTCTATTCCCAAATATTCAGGCCAGATAAATGTTCCCGGCATTTCTAAAAGTTTAAAAATATATAGAGATAGTATGGGAGTCCCTTATATAATTGCCGGTTCTGATGAAGATGCCGCATTTGCGTTAGGATATGTTCACGCTGAGGATAGACTATTTTCGATGGATTTAATTCGAAGGGCAGGCGAAGGAAAATTAAGTGAAATTATTGGTCCTAAAACAGTTCCGTTCGACAAAATGTTTCGGACAATTGGAATTACTGAAACTGCAAAAAAAATTCTGGCTCAAATGGATCCAGTTATGCTAAAAATTCTTAGTGCATATTCGAATGGAGTAAATTTTTATATCAATCAAGCGAAAGGAAAATATCCAATTGAATTCGATCTTTTAAATTATGATCCACAGCCGTGGAAGCCGCTTGATTGCATTGTGCTTGGCAGAATGATGGCGTGGGAGTTAAATATAAGCTGGTGGTCTGATTTCGCATACATCGACCTGATTCAAAAATTTGGTTACGATAAAGTTAAAGATATAATTCCATCCTATCCTGAAAATGCGCCGACGATTATTCCTCAAGAAATAAAAAAACTTCCGCATGCAAGCAATTCATTTATGAAAACTGATCAGGCTTTCAGAAATTTCATTGGGTGGACAGGAACTCATATCGGTTCAAATAATTGGGTTGTGAATGGGAATTTGTCTGCAACAGGTAAACCGATTATTGTAAACGATACTCATCTTGCTTTTAGTGCGCCCGGAAGATGGTATGTTGCAGTAATTCATACTCCAAAAATGAAAATTGCAGGTTTTACTTTACCCGGTACACCAGGAATAATAATTGGAGAAAATGGAAACATCGCTTGGGCTTTAACAAACATTATGGAAGACGATGCTGATTTTTATTCCGAGCAGCTTGATTCAACCGGCACAAAATATTTTTATAATGGTGCATGGCAAAACTTAGCTGTCAGAAAAGAAACCATAAAAGTAAAGGATTCATCAAATGTTAATTTCGAAATTAAATCAACCGATCACGGGCCAATAATTTCTGATATTCATCCTTACAATTTTATATTCACGAATAAAAATATTTCCGAAAGCAATAAGAATGCGGTGATTAGCATGCATTGGCTTGGAAATTATGTAAGCAATGAAGAACAAATCTTTTATAAAATTGATAAAGCAAAAAACTGGAGTGAATTCAAAGAAGCGTTGCAGGATTACTCAGTTCCCGGACAGAATTTTGTTTACGGAGATAAAGAAGGAAATATCGGATATTTATTTGGTGCAAGACTGCCGATAAGAAATTCAAATACTAAAGAATTTATTTATGATGGTACAACTGACCATTATGATTGGCAAGGATTCGTACCTTCAAACGAATTGCCGCAGCTATTTAATCCACCGCAAAATTATATAGCATCTGCCAATAACAAAACAGTTAAAGATTTCAAATATTATATTTCAGATTTATGGGAACCTTCTTCAAGGATTGAAAGAATAACTCAGCTTCTTAATTCTAAAGATAAATTTTCAGTGAACGACTTTAAGAAATTTCAAATGGATTTCGTTTCTCCTTATGCTGAAAAAATTACAAACTATATTCTGAATGCATTTAATAATGTGAAAGTAACGGATCAGCATTTACAGCTTGCGCTTAACCTTCTAAGACAATGGGAATATAAAATGGACCAGTATAGTCAGGCTCCGGCAATTTATTCAGAATTTTTCAAATATCTTATGCAAAATATTTTTCTTAACAAAATGGGCGAAGCGCTTTATGATGAATATGTTTTTGTTCAGAATATTCCGTTAAGAACAGTAACTCAATTAATGAATAATCCACAGAGTTCTTGGTTTGATGATCCGTCTACTTCGCAAGTTGAAACAAGAGATGACATAATTCGAAAAAGTATGGATGAAGCACTGACCGACTTAGAAAAAAAATATGGTGAAGATCCTGCAAATTGGCAGTGGGGAAGATTGCATTATGTTTTATTTAAACATCCATTCAGCGGTGTTTCATCAATAGTTGATAAAGTTTTAAATATTGGTCTGTATGAAATTGGCGGTGACGGGACGACAATCTTTAATACAGAATATTCTTTTACAAAAGGATTGGATAATTATCCGCAATTTAAGCACGGCGAATTTGAAAATAATCTTGGCCCGGTTATGCGATATATTTATGATTTTTCAAAACCGAACGAAATAAATTTGATTTTATCTACCGGTGAATCGGGAAATTTCTTGAGTAAGCATTATAAAGATATGACAAAATTTTGGCTCACCGGTAAATATCTGAAAATAAAAACAGATGTAAATTCTATTGATAATCCCAATAACAAACTACTTTTACTAAAGCCTGTTCAATAAAATTTTCTTAAATGCATTTAGTGAAAATCATGTAGTTTAATTTCTATTATGTTAAATTTACAAATCAAAATTTTGAAGAGTAGAATGTAGGTAAACAACTCAATGGCAAAAGTAATTGAACATTTAAGAAACTCAAAAGAACCATTAATAAGTTTTGAACTTATTCCTCCTAAAAGAGGCGGTGATATTAAAAGCCTTCTTGCAGTTATAGAAGATATAGTAAAATTCAAACCGCCGTTTATAGACATAACAAGTCACTCCGCAGAAGTTGTTTACGAAGAAACTACCAAAGGAATTCAAAAGAAAATTAAACGGAAAAGGCCGGGGACTCTCGGCATATGCGCATTGATTCAAAATAAATATAACATAGATGCAGTGCCGCATATTTTAACTCACGGATTTACGCGAGAAGAAACAGAAGATTTTTTAATTGAATTAAGTTACCTCGGCATTGAAAACGTACTTGCAATTCGTGGTGATGATACTGGTTTTCAAAAACCAATACCCGAAGGTAAAAGCGCAAATAAGCATGCAGTTGATTTGGTAAAGCAAATTGTCGGGATGAATCATGGAAAATATTTAGAAGAAAATCTGCTTGATGCTAAGCCGTCAGATTTTTGTATTGGCGTCAGCGGTTATCCTGAAAAGCATTTTGAAGCGCCTAATTTAAAAACTGATATAAAATATGTAAAAGAAAAAGTGGATGCCGGAGCTGATTATGTTGTAACACAAATGTTTTTTGACAACAAAGTATTTTTTAAATATCTAGAGCTTTGCCAGCAAGAAGGAATAAATGTTCCAATAATACCGGGTCTGAAAATTTTAACTAACAAATCGCATTTAATCAGTATTCCCAAAAATTTTTATATTAATCTTCCACAGGAATTAGTTGATGAAGTATATTCTGCAAGGCCCGAACAGGTGCTTGATATTGGAATTGAGTGGGCGGCAAATCAGGTTGAGGAATTATTAAATAAAAATGTAACAAGCGTTCATTTTTATATTATGCAAAACTCTCTTCCAGTAATTAAATTGATGGAAAGATTAAAGCAAAAGAAAGTAATCAGCTGAATTGAAAAATAGATTATGAATAAATTAAAAGGACCATCTATTAAAAAATTAAAATGGGGTGTAATAGGCTGTGGAAAATTTACTGAAAATTCTTTCATCCCAACGATGCGGCTTTTAAGAAGAAGCACAATCGAATCGGTTTTTAGTAATGATTCTAAGCGTGCTAAATTCATTTCAGAAAAATTTGGTATTCCAAATTCATTTTCTGACTTGGGTGAATTCCTAAAATCAGATATTAATGCAGTCTATATCGGAAGTGCAAACATAAATCATTATGAACAAGTTTTAAAAGCTGCAAAAGCCGGAAAGCATATTCTTTGCGATAAACCGGTTTCAATTACAACCGCACAAGCTGAAGAAATGGTTAATGTGTGTAATGAAAATAAAGTTCAATATGCGGTTAATTACACTTACCGGTTTCATCCATTGATTATCAAAGCGAAAGAATTTTTGGAAAGACAACTATTAGGAAAAATAGTTTCCATCAGCGTAAATTATAATACCGATTTTCCTCCTGGAAATAATTTTAGATTTAAAAAAGAATTGAGCGGCGGAGGTGCTTTGAGAGATATTGGTACTCACATGATTGACCTTTTAAGATTTTTCGGTGGAGAAATTACATCAATCGATGGGGTTATTGACGACATAATCTATAAAAGTGAAGTTGACGATTTCTCAGCAGGAATTGTGAAATTTGAAAAAAGTGGTTACGGTTATTTTAACGTTTCATTTAATAATAAAAAAGCATTTAATAGGATTGAAATACTTGGACACAAAGGTGCGTTGAGCATTGAAAATCTTATCGCCGTAAAGAATGTTCCTTCAAAGATGACAATTCTTCTTGATGGTGAAGCTAAAAAAGCATTTAGAAAAAGAGGAAATAAATTTCTTCATTTATTAAGATCAGTCCAAAAATCTTTTATGCAAAACGAAACGCCGCTCGTTACGGGTTTTGATGGATATATTAACATGAAATTAATGGAAGAGTTAGAAGCTAAATGTCTGGCAAGAAAGAATTAGTAGAAATTTGCCATAGAGTTTATGAAAAAGGTTACGTCTCAGCTTATGACGGAAACATTTCTGCTGCCACTTCCCAAAATACATTTTTAATTACACGTTCAGCAGTCCGTAAAGGTGAAGTTACTGAAGGTGATATTTTAGAAATTGATACTGCCGGAAATATTATAAGCGGTCGCGGAAAAATTTCTACTGAATATAAAATTCATCTTTATGCTTATTCAAAAAGACCTGAAGTAAATGCAGTTGTTCACTGCCATCCAATATTTGCAACAGCGTTTGCATCATTGGGTGAAGGATTAGTTGGAAATTATTTTCCGGAAGTTATTTTAACTTTGGGTAAAGTTCCGTTGTGCAAATATGCAACTCCGTCCACTGACGATTTGCCGTTAAGCATGGAGCCATATATAGATCATGCATGGGGATTTCTTCTTCAAAATCACGGTGCGGTTACGCTGGGCAAAACTTTGAAAGATGCTTACAATAAAATGGAAAAGCTGGAACATACAGCTCAAATTTTATTAATGACAAAATTACTTGGCGGTGCAAATGAATTGCCTTTTGAAAAAGTAAAAGAGCTTGTTAAAATTTCAAAGCAAAATTACGGCCTTGATGTTGATGAAAGAAATGTTTTTTAATTAAAAGTTGTCGCTGAACGAAAAAACTAAAACGTATCTAATTAATTTTGTAAATACTAAAAAGAAAGAATTATTTAATGACGAATAAAAAGAAACCTGTCATTGCTTTATTGCTTGGCGGAACTTCACCTGAGAGAGAAGTTTCAAAATCTTCAGCAAGCTCGATCTATAAAGCTCTGACAACTTTAGGTTATAAAACAATTTTAGTTGATCCGGCTTACGGAAAACATCAGCCGCATAAAGATGAAGACTTTTTTAAGAAAGAAGATTTCGCAGAATTATCAAACAGAAATTATGTCGATGCGGTCAACTCCAAAATTTTTGATGAAGTAGATTTAGCTTTCTTGGCGCTGCATGGAAAGTGGGGAGAAGATGGAACCATCCAATCTCTTCTTGAACTTAGAGGAATAAAATATACCGGTTCAAATGTTATTTCCAGCGCTATGTCTATGGATAAATTGATGTCAAAAATATTGTTCCGGCATTATGATATTGACACTCCGGATTGGATTGTATCTGAAAAAAAAGATTCTGAAATTGATTTGAAAAAGAAAATTAAAGACAGCTTTGGTTATCCTTGTGTAATTAAACCTAATGATCAAGGTTCAACTGTTGGATTAACAATTTGCAAAAGTGAAGCGGATATTTCTAACGCACTTAAGCTTGCGTTTCGTTATTCGGAAAAAGTTTTAATTGAAGAATATATTTCCGGACATGAAGTTACTGTTGGTGTTTTAGAAGATAAACCTTTGCCGGTTCTTGAAATAAAACCAAAGCACGGCGTTTATGATTATGAATGTAAATATACTTCCGGAATGAGCGAATATGAAGTCCCTGCAAACTTGCCGGAATGGATTCAACAAGAGCTTCAATCTCAAGCGCTAAAGGCATTCAAAGCGCTCGGCTGCAGTGTTTACGGAAGAATGGATTTTCGATTAAGCAAAGATTTTAAAACTTATTGCCTTGAAGTTAATACTTTACCAGGGATGACTTCGACGAGTCTTGTGCCTAAGATGGCAAAAGCTGTCGGAATATCTTTTGAAGATTTAATTGACAGAATTATAAAGCTAAGTTTAAAATGAATGTCTTTAAAAACGGCCGCTTAAAATATTTCATCTTTACAATATTTTTTTTAGCAGGAGTGTTTTATATTTTTTTTAATGATTCCGGAATATTGAAGTATTTAAAATTGAGGAGTCAAATAAAGTCCTTAAACGAGCAAATCTCGGATGTTGATAAAGACAATAAACAACTTCAAGCTGAAATTGATTCTCTTCAAAAAAAGGTTCCGGCAAAGATAGAGAGGATTGCTAGAGAAAAATATGGAATGATTAGGAAAGGGGAAAAGACTATACAGGTAATTGAAAAATAAAGAACTATTTATTGTTGATTTGATATTCGAAATTTTTGTAATCTGATTTGCTAGGTAAGTTTAATAGATGGCATCTATGCAAAAAATAAATATCCCGCAAATTCCATTAGCGGAAAGAGTACGACCCAAAACTCTTAATGAATTCAGCGGACAAAAATCTTTGCTCGGAGATGGGAAACCTATAAGACTGATGATTGAGAATGATACGCTTAGCTCATTCATTTTGTGGGGTCCTCCGGGAACTGGTAAAACTACAATAGCCAAAATTATAGCCGAACATACCAACTCAGACTTTCATCAAATAAATGCAGTTTCGTCTGGTGTAAAAGATATTCGGGAAATAATTGAAATTGCTTCTCAAAATAAAATTCAAAATAAAAGAACAATTCTTTTCATTGATGAAATTCACCGATTCAATAAAGCGCAGCAGGATGCATTGCTTCATTCGGTGGAAGCTGGAATAATAATTTTAATAGGAGCGACAACCGAAAATCCCTCATTTGAAGTTATACCAGCTTTGCGTTCCCGCGCTAGAGTTTTTATTCTAGAAGATTTGTCGAAAGAAGATTTAATTTTCATTCTTGAATCTGCTATTAAGAAAGATGAATTTTTATCTTCAATAAAAATCGAATCAATCGATACTGAATTTTTAATATATCTTTCCGGAGGTGATGCGAGAGTAATGCTGAGCATTTTTGAAGCAGCCGTAATTCAAGAAATAAATTCAGATCAGATTAAGATAACTAAAGAAGTGCTCGAAAATATTGTTCAGAAGAAAAATATAATCTATGATAAAGCAGGTGAAGAGCATTACAATATTATTTCAGCATTTATAAAAAGTGTTCGCGGCAGTGATCCGGATGCCGCACTTTATTGGCTTGCAAGAATGTTGGAAGGCGGGGAAGATCCATTATTTATAGCGCGAAGATTGGTTGTGCTGGCTTCCGAAGATATTGGAAACGCTTCGCCTAATGGATTAGTGCTGGCGGAATCTGCTTTCAGTGCAGTTGATAAAATAGGAATGCCGGAAGCCCGAATAATATTAGCGCAATGTGCAACTTATCTTGCGTCGTCTCCTAAAAGCAATGCTGCTTATCTGGGAATTGAGAGCGCGCTTTCAGATGTAAGGAATAAAACATTATTCCCTGTACCAATTCATTTAAGAAACGCCCCAACTAAATTGATGAAAGCGATCGGCTACGGGAAAGAATATAAATACCCGCATGATTTCGAAAATCATTTTATTTTAGAAGATTATCTTCCTGAAGAATTGAAGAATACGCAATATTATTTACCGACTGAAAATGGTCAAGAAAAAAACTTGAAGGAACGATTAAAATCTTTGTGGAAGAACCGGAAAAAATATTAATGGAATTTACCTGTAAGATATGCGGCAACAAAGAAGGAAATAAGTTCTATACGGTTCGTGAAATGCAATTTGGAACTCGAGATGAGTTTGTTTATTGCCAATGTTCTAGTTGTGAATGTCTTCAAATAACTAACCCGCCGGAAAATTTATCTAAATATTATCCGAAGGAATATTTCTCTTTTCAAATTAATAAAGAAAAATATTTAAAAGAGAAATTGAATATTTACCGCGACCGTTATGCATTGGGAATAAATAATTTTATTGGAAAATTTTTATATAAGAAGTACGGCGAACCAACTTATGTCGGTTGGCTAAAAAATACAGAAGTAAATCTGAATAGTAAAATACTGGATGTCGGCTGCGGATTTGGAAAACTACTGTTTAGAATGGGGAACACGGGCTTTAAGAATCTTACCGGCATTGATGCATTTATTGAGAGAGATATTTTTTATAAAAATGGCGTTAAGATTTATAAAAGAAATCTTTCTGAGATTCGTGATAATTACGATTTAATTATGATGCATCATTCATTAGAACATTTGGAAGACCAACATGCAGTGTTCAAGAAATTATCATCTATGCTTGAGAGTGGTAAGCATTTGTTGATTAGAATTCCAATTTGTTCTTCATTCGCTTGGAAGACTTATAAAGAAAATTGGTTTGCTCTTGAAGCTCCAAGACACTTATTTAATCACTCGTTGAAAAGTTTAAATATCCTTGCTGATAAATATGAATTTGAAGTTGTGAAAACAACTTATGATTCACGAAGTATTCAATTCTGGGGAAGCGAACAATACAAAAAAGATATTCCTTTAATGGATGAGAGATCATATTTTGTTAATCCAGATAAATCTATCTTTACTTCTGAAGAAATGAATGAATTTGAAAACAGGACTAAACAACTAAATAAAGATGGTGAAGGGGATCAAGCAGGATTTTTTTTGAAGCGGAAGTAGAAATTATAATATTGCAAACATTTTTCCTGGAAGCTGCTTTACAAGTCCCTTGAATTCTAATGAAAGAAGATGTACAAGACAGTCTGAAGTAGAAAGATTGGTAGAGGAAGCTATCTTGTCTATCTGAAGCGGCTCATTACTTAATACGCCAAATATTTTTTCTTCAAATAAACTTAATCCTATCTGCTGCTTCGGAATGTTTTTGCCTAGGACTGGTTTTAGTTTTAACTCAAGCTCAATTAAAACATCTTCTGCCGAACGGATTAATTTTGCTTCGCCTTTTTGAATAAGATAATTTGTTCCTTCAGATTGTTTAACGCCAAGATTACCTGGTACAGCAAATACTTCTCTATCTTGGTCGAGAGCGAAAGCAGCAGTTTGCATTGCGCCGCCTTCAATCCTAGTTTCAACAACAATACAACCAAGACTCATCCCGGATATTATTCTATTTCTTCTTGGAAAGTTTTGTGCATCTGGTTTAGTGCCAAGCTTGAATTCTGAAATTACAGCGCCTTGTTCCGATATAGCTTCGAATAATTTTTTATTTTCAGGTGGATAAATAACATCTAATCCCGATCCAACTATCGCAATTGTTCTGCCGTTATTTTTTAATACAGCTGAATGAGAAATTGAATCTATACCTCTTGCTAAGCCGCTAATAATAGTAATATTCTGATTAGATAAATCTGCAGCTAATCTTTCTGCTTGTATTTTACCGTAATTAGTTGGCTGCCTAGTGCCTACCATTGAAATAGAAAAATTATCCGTTTCAATAAGTTTTCCTTTAATGAATAATATTAAAGGAGGGTCATAAATTTTTTTTAAAATCGGAGGATATTCTTTATCCCAAACGGTAATGATGGACGCATTGAGCTTATCTAATTTTTCTAATTCGATTTTTGTTTCAGTTATCTTCGTGAGCAGCAGCTTACAACTTTGATGAATTCTTTGTGCTAGATTATTGCTGATTCCATCTACTTCTAATAGTGTGTTATAATTTGCCGAAAATATTTTCTCCAAAGAATGAAATTTTGAAAGGAGATTTCTAACCTTTCCGGGTCCAATACCATCTATAGAAAGAAGAAGATCTAATCTTGCAAGATCTTCGATATTCAAATTTGTCAATTTAATATTTACTGAATAATGTTTTTATTTATTTCAATTTGGTCGACAATGGCAACAATCATTGTATGGACTGGGGCTTTTCTATGACCTAGAATTTGTTTTATTGCAGATCCCTCTTGGACAACTAAAACCGTATCCCCAATTCCTGCATCAAGAAGATCAAGAGCAATTACATCTTTTTTACCAATGTAATTTCCGTATAAATCAATTTGATGAATAATTAGAAGCTTGTGGCTAACTAAATTAGAATTCTTCTGAGTGGAAACGATATTCCCTTTAACTTTTGCCAGAAGCAATTTCTTGCTCGTTATGATTAACCGCTTTTTCCTTTTTCTTATAAAGGATAGAAGCGGGAAGAATTAATAAATATCCGATTATTAATAATATCGGTGAAATAAAGAGCGATGGGAAGCTGTCCCAAGATCCCATTGACATGAAAATATATCCCAATATAATAACTAATATTCCAATAAGTAGCAGGACATAATTTCCCTTCTTCCAATAAATGTTAAAAGGAGAAATACTTTTTTTTGCTTTCCTAATATTTTTTTTACTTTGTACTTTTGCCATTTCTAACTCCAATATTAAAAGGAAGCCCAGTGATGGGGGTACCACTGGGCCCGACTCGTTTAACATCAAAGGGCAGGGGAGAACCCTCTGAAAGAGTCAACAGTAATATAAATTGTTGGCGATAATTTGTCAAGCAAATATTTCTTTTTGCAAAAAAATTATTTGCTTATTTGATAGACAATTTTCCTAATGGTGTCAAATTGTAAGTAAGGATATTCTTCTCTAATTGAATCTATCGCATCACCGGCACTAATTTTACTGGCTCTCAATTGTTTAAATTTTTTTCTTATTTGATAATCTCTTACTGATTTTTCATCGATTAATCCATGAGTAGTTAAAAGTTCATATATATCATCGCTGATAAGATCTGATAGCGGATTATCGATTCTGGCTTTTATTGTTTTCATCGCTGCCTTCCTTTCATTTTATTGAATAACAATTACCTAAGAAATCTGTATCATTTTTCTTATAGACTCGCTCCTTCAATAAAAGTTCCATACTAAAATAAAAAAACCGACCAGAGAATTACCCTAAATCGGCGTACCTTTGCTACTCTGGCTAGAAAACTAATTAAAATTTTTCTACTGTAGCAAATTGATTATATAATACTTCCTTTTTTTTATTAGTAAAAATACATTAAATATTGAGAAAGTCAAGAATGAGGTTTACACTTTGTTCGAAATTTTAATTAGATAGTTCAGACTAATTTATTCCAATCTTTTAATAGAATTAAATACTATTTCCGGATATAAATATTGCATACAATTATTTGAGCATACTGGAGTAAAATAACAATCACAGTCAAAGTCAGGCTCAAGAATTTCACCTTTGCCATATAGATAAAATTCATGC
The DNA here is from genome assembly GCA_023475265.1 of Bacteroidota bacterium. Taxonomy (GTDB): domain Bacteria; phylum Bacteroidota; class Ignavibacteria; order Ignavibacteriales; family Ignavibacteriaceae; genus FEN-1297. The sequence goes on along the minus strand of JAMCWE010000108.1, from coordinate 1,283 downwards.
TTATTAAATATGTTATTGAAGAGAATCAATTTTTTATTCAATCCTATTGCAAGGTGCATTGCCATAGTAACAGCAGAAACAATAGCATCACATTGATTTAATAAATCCATAAAAATTTTTAACGGATAAAATCCAAAATATTTTGCACCACTTTCTTTTTGAATGTATTTATTCTTTTCATCTTCCTGTTCACCGCCTAATAAAATAACTTCATATCCGTTTGATAAAAGTTCTTTTGCTAGTTTAATCCAGTATTCTGTTGGCCAAAGCCGAGAAGTCCATCTTCCACCGCAGCCGGTATTTAGTCCAATAACTTTTTTGGTTTTATCAATATTCCATTTGTTACCAGAAGGCTCTACTTCAAGAATATATTCTTCATTCTTAAAATCATAACCGCAAATTTCGAATATTTCCTGTACATAGTGTTTGGTGTTTTGCTTATTTAAATCGTCAAACAATCCTGTAATCCATTTATGATCTTCAGGGCTTTTACCGAATGGTTTAGCATGTCCGAATTCATCAATTGTAAAACCAGATTTTTTCTTTGCCTTAATTGAGTTTGCAAGAGAGACTGCAATTCCATCTTTGTCTAGATTTATTAACCAATCAAATTCAATATTTTTGATGAGCTCAATATTTTCAGTGGTAACATTCAAAATTCTATCCACCCAGCTTTTACTAATTATGTCCGGTGAATAAGTTAACCATGAAATGTAGGCATCCGGAAATTCTTTTCTTAATTTTCTTAAGAGCGGAGTTGTTCTAATTACATCTCCGATTGCACCTAGCTTAATAATTAAAATATTATTTGAAATTTTTTTGTAAACCGGGCAGCCTTCGCAATGGTAACCAAACTCTTTGTGGGGCTTACACGGAATATCGCCTTTGAAAAATTTACAGTCTCCATGTACAATCATAATTACCTCTGGATGGGCGCATAATAATATTATTAAATAAGTTATTCTAATTAATTATGCAATATATAATATTTAATAGAAAACATGAAAACGGGCTAATATTTTTATCCTTTACAATTAACTATATATGAACTTTGAAAATCTTATGGGCATCTCTAAAAACCTAAATACAAAGCCAACGCCAAAAAGTTAATAAAATATTGTTTACAAAGTTCGAGAAGATTCTTAATTTTTGCGTAAAAAAAAGTAAGCAAAATATGAAAAATATAAACCCGCTTGGTCTATTTGATGATCATTTTTTAATGGAAAAGCTAACCAAACTTGGCGATCCTCTTCAAAGGCTAAATGATTATATAGACTGGAAAA
>JAMCWE010000242.1 GCA_023475265.1 Bacteroidota bacterium | reverse complement strand
TTTCATTCCAAGGTAGCATCTGTTGTAGACTGAGCTTTTCATTCGTATCCCATGAGTGCACCCTACTTTCTCTTTGTGCTAAAATTTGCTGTGGATCGAAATCGCGATCTCTGAACATTAGGAATGCTTTCATGGCTCTATACGCTCCTTTATTCTATTGTAAGTTAGCCGATATTCTTCGGCAATTGCCATTGCATATGCTAATCCGTCTGCCGGTCTTCTCACGATTTTGAAAGTTCGTAATGCCGGGTTCTCCGGTATAACCGTGCTTGTCATTGAAACAGTTTGCTCGCCGAACGATGCCAATTCATCTATAAAAGTCACCCATACACATATCAAATCAAGTTCTAAGATTCTTTCCATCACTTTCTTGCTTAAAAAAGTCACGTCTTGCAAAGTTGTGGAGTTAAAAATCTCATTCATTATTATGATTGATCGCGATGTTGCACATTCAAAAACAGAATGAATTCTTTTTAAATCATCTTCAAGTTTGCCGCGAAGATTTTCAACTTTTTCCGCCTTTTCAAATTGTGTAAAAATTTGATCGAAGAGAAAGAGTTGCGCTTGCCGTCCCGGAACCGGGCATCCAATATTTGCAAGGTAATGCAATTGTCCAAAGGTTCGAGCAAAGGTTGTTTTACCGCCTTGATTTGGACCCGTTACAACAATTATTCTTTCTTTACTTCTCAAGTAAAAGTCATTACAAACTATCGGTAAATTATTTCCGGTAAGCTTTTGCGCTAATGCTAAATCGAATCCTTCGTAATTATATATTTCCTTCGAAGCGCTCGTAATTTTTGGGAAGCAAAACTGCAAGTTATTGCGCTTAAATTTTTCGATGTATTCTATGTATGCAATATAAAAATGTATTTCACGATCAAAATCTGCAACAGTTTCATCAATAAAGCCTGCCTGTCCGGTAGGCAGGTTGGCGTAGATAGTGCAAAAATTTTCAAGTCTTGAAAACAAATCGGGATGTAATTGAGCGACAAACTCCAAAATTTTTGCTTCAATGTGATTCATACTTTCAATTGACGAATCATATTTAACCAAGTAGTCACTCACAGCGCCTTGTCTGAATTTTTCGAAAGTCTCGTTAATTTCTTCGCTGTAGTCTTTCTCTTCAGTATAATGCTGAACCGTAAAAGCGCCTTCGTTTATTATGATGCGATATTTTACTTTTGTCAAATCTTCTTTCAATTTGTTAGCTTCATCAATTATGGTATTGAAGTCCACGCCGGCAGAATAACTTGTTAGAAACTTACTAAAAGAATTAAAACCCCTTGAGTTCAACGGCGCAGAAGTTATGCTGGTTGCAAAATCTTTAATTGCCCGGCAATAAGTTTCTGCAGCATATAGAAACCAAACCTCTTTTTGATATTTATAATTTAGATTCTCTGATAACTTTTGAAGTCTGCGCACTTCCCGCATCTGTTCTGTAAATAATTTTACGTGCTGGTACAACAACTCGTTTTCAAGATCATGGAATATCTCTTGACGATATTTTATTCCATCAACATCATGAATAGGGGAGTAAAAGAATGGTTTTAAATCATACGCAAGCCATTTTTCTGTAATGGCATCAACAATCTGATCTAAATTAAGATCTACAAAAAATGAAGGTGTCTTGGCGTACTGTGCTTTTGTGTGGTTTGTCGAATCCTTAAAAAGTATGCCGATGAAGCTCATAAAATATCCTTGTTTATAGCAAATAGTAGAAGCTATCACTTCCTTAAGGAATACTTTCGGCGAGCTTCATCGCCTTTACATGCTTAGTCAATTACACGGAAACAAACAATATTTCGAAACAACCTATTGCTAAAATACTAACATACGAACGAAAAAGTAAAACAGTTTTCTTCTTATGCAGTTTCAATTGTTAACTACATTGACAAATCAATTCTGTTACCTTTTAAACATCTTTTATTGAATTTTTGTTTCACTAATTGTGTTTTATTATTACTTTTGCACTGAACAAATAAGCGATGGAGTTCGCTCGCCTCGCATCCGCTTCGGCGGAGCGGGCTTAACATCTCGCCTTTGCGGGATTAATGACTCCTACTTTTAACAAAAGTTTAGGAGTAGTTAATTCCCCTTTCAACTAATACCAAACGAGAGATTTTATGAAAGCATTAATCCTTTCGGATATTCATGCGAACTATCCGGCGCTTAAAGCTGTTCTCGATAAAGACGGCTCTTACGATAAATTAATTTTCCTCGGCGATGTGGTTGATTATGGACCTCACCCGAAAGAATGTTTAACCTTTATAAAAGAAAATGCCGATTACTATGTACTTGGCAATCACGATAATGCACTTGGTTTCGATACCGACTGCAACTGCATGGGCTCTTTCCGTGAATATTCTATCGAGACACGCAAATGGCATAAAACAATTCTTGATAAAGACGACATAAAATTTTTGCGCTCTATGCCGATTATTACAACTGCGCATTTTGACAACAACGATTTTTACCTTGCTCATGCTTCTCCCCAAGGTGATATCTCGAAATATCTGAACGAAAAACAAATCGAAACCGAAATTCAAAATCTTATTGCTGAGTTTATACTCGTCGGGCATACTCATGTTCAGTATAAAAGGCAAATAGGCAATACACTCGTCATAAATCCCGGCAGTGTTGGTTTAGCAAGAGACGGTGGTGAGGCGTGTTATGCGGTCTATGAAACTTGCCTTGACCAGCGCAAAGCTGGGCGGGATGGAAACGTTACTCTAAAACGAATTGATTATGATGTTGAAAAAACCATTCACGATTTATTCATGAGTCCAATTTCTCTTTCAACCAAAGAGAGTTTGAAAAAAGTATTGCTGCATAAAAGTGGAAAAGTCGTATGACATTTTACTGTTCAAATTGCTGGAAAGAGATCGACGAAGAAATAATTATCGTAAGAGCCGTCTTTATCGAGA
>JAMCWE010000154.1 GCA_023475265.1 Bacteroidota bacterium | reverse complement strand
ATTACACACTCTTTGCTTTGTTTAATCTATTTTGTACAAGTTCGCAAACTGCGTAATAAACTTCTGTGCGTTCTGCTTGGGTTAAGCCGAGTGCATCAAAGATTGTTTTACGATTTGATCCCAAATTCTTCATAATCTTGTTTGTTAATTAGCTGCTCTATATTTGGATCTATTATCTCAACTTCTTCGTATGTAAGGCTGTAAAGTTTGAAAACCATTATGTCAATTTCGTTTTCGAATTCAGTTGTACACTTATTTTGTTTTTTACCTTCTATGATTTTATCAACTATTTCTACAATTCGATTTTCTTCCGACTCATTTGGATAATAAACCAGAAGCGGTTCAAGTGCTTGGACGCTGATAATTAAATCTCCCATTCCGGTTTTAGGAGCTTTTTCAAAAAGCTGGTATTGGCATAATTTAGAATTCATAAGCGCAGTTAAGTATTTTATTTTTTCGCCGGTAGCAATACATGTGCTATCCAGGCAATAAATTTCTTCATTTGAATAAGTGAACCGCAATTGAGAACCAATTCGTTTCCAGATTACCTTCTCTTTCTCGAACTCTTCTTTATAAGTAGCTGCACATCTTTGTAAAGCATACCATTCATATCTAATCCCAGTTTCTTCTGTGTTTCTTTCTGATAACTTCTTTTTATGAGTTTTCAAATATTCATAAAGAACCATGTAGCTTTTAGAAAATTCTTTCTCAGCTTTTGTTGATGCACCAGTAATATCTTGATCATCGTTGAGGGGAAAATGCCAAGGAATGAACACGATATAACTTTTCTCCCAAATCGATATATATTTCTGAATCTCTCTTCCTCTTAAAACCGGTCTAATAATTTCTTTGCTTTTGGGATCTGCCTTAATGAGTTCATTGCGCTTTGATTCATCAATTATGAATGCTTTGTTGTAACCGGTTTTGATTCCAAAGTTTATTTTAACCTTCCAATCGCTTAATGCTTTCCCTTTTTTAAGGAATTTTTCATTAATGGTTTGCTTTAGCGGATTCAGGATTGCCCAATTATCAACTGAAACATATGGCATTGGTTGAAAAGAAGAATATTTCATTTGGTTTATTTGATCGGTGCTGTTAAAAATGTAACCATGCAATTGTTTTTTATAATTAGAGTTTTGTGCAACTAATATATTCGTATCAACAACTGCATTTTCGAAAACACCCGGACCAAGAAGAATAATTCTTAGAGGGTTTCTATTGAGGAATAAGTTACGCAACGACTTACCGTATCCGGCTTTCATCCATTGACTTGAAGAGATGTATGTCAGAACGCCATTCGTTTTGAGTATTTGGAAACCGAGCTCATAAAACAGCGCGTAAATATCACCGGTTCGTTCAAAAGTTTTATAACCGTTGTCTTGCAAGAGGTTCGCAATCTTTCCATTATCTTTTTGTAGCTGAAGATACGGCGGATTACCAATTACAATATCAAAACCACCGTTATCAAACACATCTTTGAAATAAAAATGCCACAAGAAGTATGGTCGTTCTGTGGTTTCTTCAAGGGCTTTTAAGCTGACATATTTTTTCTTTATATCTTTGAGTTCAGCACGGATTTTATCTATTTCTTTGAGTGTTTTATTTTTTGTAAGGTACTGTTTTTTCGAAGATAGTTTACTGAGATTTTTTATTTTCCCCTTCAATTCATGTTTTAGCTCTGCGAGTTCAATTGTTCTTTTATTCTTATAGAACTCAAGATTCATCTCAATATGATTTAGAACTTTTGCTTCAATCCTTCGATGAATTTTTTGTTTTTCAGCTTTGTCCGTCTCTTTGAAATATGTTTCCGTTAGATCTCTTATTTCCATTTTTTGCTGATTAGTGAAGTTAATTTGATATTGAGGGTTTTCAACATCACCCGAAAACATATTTATCTGGTTATTAACAAGAGTAACTCTGTACTTTTCTTCATCAAACGATGTGTTTAAGTTGATTCCTTCAAAGCTTTCGAGCAAGCTGTTACCTTGCATAATTTTGTAATCGAGGTTAGGTAATGGCTGCGGTTCTTCTTCATCAACAATTAGTGCAAGCCAAAAGCGAAGACGTGCGATATCAACAGCGCCGCTGTCTATATCCACGCCGTAAATAGAATTTTGGATAATATTACGTTTTACATCCCCCATTTTGAAACTTCTGTAGGGTTTAATATGAGGATGGAGAAGAATTTTTGCTTGAAATATTTCTTTAAGCAATCCCATCGGGAAAGCACCGGAACCTATTGCAGGATCGCAAATTTTTACTTTGTCGAGTAGTGAATCAATTTCTTTAGCGTTATCGCGGATAAATTGAGAGACTTCTTGAGAGTGGATGAAAGATTCAAGCAGCCCCTCTTTGTCTCCCCTAAGGGGAGAAAGATGAGTCATTAAATACTGGATTAAACTTTCGTGACACATGTAGTGGACAATTTCTTTTGGTGTGTAGAAAGCGCCTTTGTCTTTGTTGTCTTCGAGCAAATTTTCGAAGATGTGACCGAGCATTTCTGGGTCGATACCAACTTCATGTTCATCGGGACTGCTTTCATCGATTGTAAAGTTATATTGAGTAAAGAAATCGAAAAGATTTTCAAATAGTTCTTTTGGAAAATCTATCTTGTTGAATTCTGGATGAACATCATCAAACAAACCGCCGTTGAGATAAGGTACTTGTGTACCCGTTATTCTAAAAATATTTTTCTTACGCTTGTTATTGTTGAGTGTATCAAAGAATAATTCCGTAAGACATTCACTATGAAAATGTTTTTTGTCTTTGTAGTTGAGAAAAAGATTTTGCATAAAGTTCGAATCACCGTCTTTCCAATCTTCTAAATCCGCCGGGCAACCCAGCCAACCTTTCTTTTGAAGAAAGTGAAGAAACACTATTCTACCAAGAAGCAGTTTTATAAAATCGCGTATTGGTTTCTCGGATTTGGCATTTTCTTTTTGCGATAATCT
>JAMCWE010000133.1 GCA_023475265.1 Bacteroidota bacterium | reverse complement strand
TGGCTGAATTAATTCTGGCTGAACCGCTGCACTAAAAATTTCATCAATCAATTTACCTTTGGTTTCAAGTCCTTTAATATCTACTCCTAATTTTATCGCCGATTCTTTCAGTTGTTTTACATCAGCAGACAGAACATCAATTCCTATTCTCTCTTTTAATTCGTCAATCATTGAAACTCTATTCCATGTTGAACCGAAATTAATTTGCCTGCCGTCGTATTCAAAATCAAGTTTATTAAAAACGTTCTTGCTGATGTTGTAAATCATTTTTTCTACAAATGACATCATCCATTCATAATCTTTATATGGCACGTACAACTCCATCATTGTAAATTCTGGATTGTGTGTTCTGTCCATTCCTTCATTGCGAAAATCTTTCGAAATTTCATAAACTCCATTAAACCCTCCGACGATCAAACGCTTCAAATAAAGTTCATCTGCAATTCTTAAGTATAAAGTTGTATCCAGTGTGTTGTGAAAGGTTGTGAATGGCCTAGCAGCAGCTCCGCCATATAAGGGTTGCAATATTGGTGTTTCAACTTCAAGATATCCTTCGGAATCAAGAAAGCTTCTCATTGCACTAACAATCTTGCTTCGTTTTATAAAAACATCTCTAACTTCAGGGTTTACTACCAAATCAACATAACGTTGGCGGTATCTCAATTCTTTATCTGCAAATTGATCGTGAATAATTTTGTTGCCGGATTCATCGGTCGTTTCTTTTGCAATTGGCAGAGGGCGCAAAGTTTTAGATAACAAGTTCATCGAAGTTGTATGAACTGAAATTTCTCCGGTTTTTGTTTTAAATACAAAACCTTCAACTCCTATTATATCACCGATATCAAGCAATTTGAATGCATCGTAAGCGTCACCGATATCATCTTTTCTTAAATAAATTTGAATTCTTCCCTGCTGATCTTGAAGATGCGCAAAAGATGCTTTGCCCATTCTTCTTAAAGCCATAATTCTGCCGGCGATTTTAACAACTCTCTTTTCATCATCTTTATAATTATTTTTTATGTCATCAGAGTTTGAATTTACTTCGTATGAATAAGCGAATGGTTCAAATCCGTTTGACTTTAATTCTTCAAGTTCTTCAAATCTTCTTTTAATTAATACGTTAACATCCTGTTGAATGTTGTTATCCACAAAACCTCCGATTATTTTCTTTTAAAGTTTGCAAGACGCAAACAAACTAAATCTTGAATATTCTCAGCCAGCTTTACCGGCACATTAAAATTATTAACTATAATTGAGAAAGCAATTGGTTCATTGTCACCGGTAAAAGCATATCCGGAAAGACTTCTAACACCTTCAATAAATCCAGTCTTTGCGCGTATCTTTCCCTGAGCTTTAGTGTTTTGTAGTCTATCGCCCAACGTTCCATCTACACCGGCAATTGGTAATGAATTAAAAAATGGAATAAAATATTTGCTCTTATACATATAACTTAATAAGGAAACAATTTGTTTAGGCGTAACAAGATCTAACCGCGACAAACCGCTGCCGTCCACTATGTTCATACTTTCCGGATTTATTCCCATATCTTTGAATACTTTATTTTCAGCGCTCACGCCGTTCTCTACATTTCCAAAACCTTTTGTTTCAAGTCCAATTGTTTTTAATAATTGTTCCGCATAAAGATTTTGACTGTTCTTATTAATCACTTTGATTATATCTTTTAGCGGCGGTGAATCTTGAGTAAATAAAAGTTTCATCTTATTGTAGTCAATAGAAGTGGTCATATCATTTATGTCAATAGGATATCCGTCTATTATAATTCCTTTTTTTCTTAAAACATCTTTAAAAACCACCATGGCATATTGAGTAGGATTATTAACGGTAACATAAGTTTTCACGGAATCAGAATTATCTCTGATAGTTCCGAAAACTGTAATTACATTTGTTCCCAACTCACGATATGCATCAATTGAAGTTATCGAGTCTTTCGGAACAGTTGTTACCTTATTTAATATAATTACATATTTAGTATCAGGCGAAACTGTAACTTCCGGTTGACGTGTTTTTTTATTTACCGTTACAACAATGTCAATACAATTATCATTAAAACAAATAGCGCTTGAAGGTGCTGCAAACCAGTTGCTTTCATAATCCCACGCCCATCCAGCGCCAAGTCCAACTTCATCAAAAGCATTATCGTCACCAATAATATTTCCGGTTATTTCATCAATCCCTTCGTTAGCAAGTGAGTCAGCCCAATCAGTATAAACTTTTAGCATATTGCCATTATAAAACCTGCCGGATATTGAAGGATCACCTCTGCCTTGAATAACTAAATCTCCTTTCAATACCGAACCATCAACATAACCATTCATGAAAATATTTGTTCTGAATTTATATTCGCTTCCAAGAATTATTAATCCCGCGGCTGAGGTAAACAATTTTAGATTTGAAGCAGGCATAAACAATTTATCTTCGTTTCTTTTATAAAGATATTCACCTGTTTCAAGTGATTGAATAACTACTCCCCATTCTGCATTACTGAAATTCGGATCATTAAAAATATCATTCATTTGCGACCAGAATTCCTGTATTGTAGAATAAGCATACTTTTGAACAGTATCTTTTGGAACTTCTTGTGAGTATGAAATTACTGAGATCGTAAAGATGAAAAATAAAATAAGCGAAAGTTTATTTACCATAAGTTTCAATTACTCCCGATATTTCCTCTTTTTTTAAAGCTCTATATTGGCCGATTGGAATATCTGCATCAATACCAGCAAAACTTTTTCTATTTAAAGATAAAACTGTATAGCCAAGTGCATTGAACATGTTTTTAACAAAATGGTTTCGACCTTCAACAGCAGTTATCTTTATTGTTCTTCTATTATTTTTAGTTTGGAAAATTACATGATTGAATTTACCCTTCATTCCTTTGAGGTAAACACCATGCAATAATTTCTCTTTGTCTTCTTCCAATAATTGCCTATCAATCTTTACTTCATATTCACGCGGTACCTTATGTTTAGGATGAGTAAGCAAATTAGAAAAATCGCCATCGTTAGTTAATATCAATGCGCCGGTGGTATCGTAGTCCAATCTTCCAACAGGGAAAATCTTTTCTTTTGTATTAATTAGATCAATAACAGTTTTTCTATTTTTTTCATCATTAGTCGTGGTTACAATTCCTTTCGGTTTGTTCAAAAGAAAGTATAAATGTTTTTTAGGCGATATTCTTTCTCCGTCTAAAAACACTTTATCATTTTCAGCATCAACTTTAAAAGAAAGATCGGAAATGGTTTTCCCATTTACACTAACTCTTCCTTGTAAAATTAATTCTTCCGCTTTTCTTCTTGAAGATATTCCGCTTTCAGAAATGAATTTGTTTATTCTAATCTGTGTCATTTATATTTTCTGGATCTTCTTGAGTTTCATTCTCAATATTTTCTTCGATGATGTTCATCATTATTTTTTGTTTCTGCTCTAAAAAGTCTTCGTCTTTCATTATCTCTTCTATCTCGCGTGGTTTTGGAAGATCGCTCAATTTATCCAAACCAAAATATTTTAGGAATTCAATCGTTGTTCCGTATAGAAGCGGTCTTCCAATCGTTTCTGCTCTTCCTGTAATGGCAATAAGATTTTTTTCAAGTAGTGTATTTAATATATAATCGGAGTTGACGCCTCTTATCGTTTCTAGCTCCGGCTTTGTTATAGGCTGTTTATAAGCTATAATTGCTAAGGTTTCCAACGCCGCCTGGCTTAATCTTCTTTTACTTTTTTCAGATGAAAGATAACCGATATATTTTGCATATTCAGGTTTAGTTGCAAATAAATAACCGCCGGCTATTTTCATGATTTTAAATGCAACATTTTTTTCATCATAAACTTGATTTAATTCGTCAACACAATTCGCTACATCATCAGCAGAAATTTGAATTTCTTCTCCGTCAATTCCTTTGATGGCTTTGATAAGATCAGAAAAATTTATTGGTTCGTCGGAAGCAAATATTAATGCTTCAATAATTGAGTTATAAATATTATCCATTGTCCAATTTATATAAAACAAAGTCATTAAAACTTGGTGATTCTTTTATTCCTATCATGCCCATTTTTGTAATTTCCAGCAGCGCAATAAACGTAATTACTATCCTAAGCTTTTCATTCATACCGTCAATCAAACTTAAAAAATGAATTTCTTTAAGCTCATCTAACTTATTCAAAATGTACGATATTTGTTCGTCAATCGAGATATTTATTTTTTTTATTTCATGGAAAACTTCCGGCTTAATGCTGTCTAGAGCTTTCTTAAATGCTTTTGCCAAATCAAAGATTGAAACATTCCTTAATAAAGTTTCATATTCCGGCGGTGCTACTTTTTCATCCTCGGAAAAATTTCCACGGAAATTTATTTTCCTTTGGCCCGATTCCATAAATGAAAGTTCATCTGACATTTCCTTATATTTTTTATACTCTAACAATGCTTTAATTAAATCCGCACGCGGATCAATTTCTTCTCCCTTCTCATCCAATTCCCGCGGAAGAAGCATTCTAACTTTTATATGCATTAAAGTTGAAGCCATCAAAATGAAATCGCCGGCAATTTCCAGATCTAACATTTTTATCAGATTAACATATTCAAGAAATTCTTTTGTAATTTTTGAAATTGGAATATCGTAGATATTTAATTCATCTCGTTTAATAAAAAACAGAAGAAGATCTAAAGGTCCTTCAAACTGATCTAATTTAATTTTGTACAAATTTTATCCCAGCTTCATTATTTCTCGAACTTCACTCATTGTTTGTTGTGCAATTACTCTAGCTCTGCTTTCGCCTTCATTCAAAATATTAACAACTTCCTCAATTCTTTGTTCGTAATATTTTCGCTTTTCAATAATCGGTTCCAACATTTCTGATATTTTAGCTGCGCATCTTAATTTGCAATCCACACAGCCAAGCGCTCCGGAACGGCAGTTTGTATCAATCTCAGGAATTTCTTTTAAATTAAATTTTTTATGATATGTAAACACTAAGCAAATATCGGGATTTCCCGGATCGCCTTTTCTAATTTTGTTTGGATCGGTAACAGCTTTTCTCAATTTTGCTTTAACAATTTCCGGCTCATCAGAAAGAAGAATTGTATTGTTAAGCGACTTACTCATCTTCGCTTGCCCATCAAGTCCCGGCAGTCTAGCAAAATTTGTTAGTAATGGTTCTGGTTCCGGAAAAACTATTCCATATTGATTATTAAACTTTCTCGCAATCTCTCTGGAAAACTCAACATGAGGAACTTGATCTTCTCCGACCGGAACTGCATTACCTTTGTAAAGAAGGATATCGGCAGTTTGAAGAACCGGGTAACCCAAATGTCCGTATATTATTTGTTCAATATGCAAGTCTCTTACTTGATCTTTTAAAGTCGGATTTCGTTCAAGCCGGTTTACGGTTATCAGCATGCTGAAAATTAAATGCAATTCAGTATGCTCTTTTATTTTTGATTGTCTGAATATTGGGCTTTTAACAGGGTCCAATCCGCAAGCAAGCCAGTCAATCAGCATGTCAATTGAATCGTTATAAATTTCATCAGTTTCTAGTTTGGTTGTTAGAACATGATAGTCAGCAATAAGATGATAGCTTTCGTAATCATTTTGAAGTCTTATCCAATTTTCAAGAGCTCCTACATAATGCCCGATATGCAATTTACCGGTAGGTCTCATTCCGCTTAAGATTCTTTTTTTCGCCATAAGTTAGAAAATATTTTAGAATAATGTTTTGAAAAATAATAATATTGGTGTAAATAATCTTTATTTAACCAATTAAATTTTGTTTGTGAAATAAAAGTCCGGTTAAATCACATCAATATAAAATTTGAAAATTTCAATTATTAGAATGAATTTATTTAAAAAGTTTATTGAAGATTTTTGTGAGAGACAATTTAGCAATTAAACAGTAAAGCAACTAGGAATTTTGGTTTGATTTAATTTGAAAAATTTATGAAAGATAAAGATATGGTTTCCAGTTATCGTCAAGCTTGCCGACAACGTGTTTGATAAACATTATATGGCTTGGCTTAAAAGGTCTATTAAGTAAATTCATGCTTGCTTCGTCAGGTGTACGGTCTCCCTTTTTATTATTGCAAAAAGTACATGCACAAACAAGATTTTCCCATGAATCACTTCCGCCTTTAGATTTGGGAATAATATGATCGATCGTTAAAGGTAAATCACTTCTTCCGCAGTAACTGCATTTGTAAGCATCTCGTCTTAAAATATTTTTTCTTGTTAGGACAACTTTTTTATAAGGAACATTTATAAAATAATTTAATCGAATAATACTTGGCCACGGGAAACTATTTCTTATGCTCCTTATTTCTTTTCTTTTATCATTTAAGACTAATTCCGCTTTACCCAGATAAATTAGAATTATTGCTTTTTTTATGTTACATACTGTTAATGGTTCATAGCTTTGGTTTAATATCAACACCTTCGCATTTAATTTACCATTAACTCTTTTAGCAGGTTCGAAGTCAGCCTCCGTAATTATTTTTATTTTGTTTTATATAATAGATTCTTAAAAATATTCTTCCAACAAGCAGGAATATAGAAATTATTAATAAATATAGAAATGTTTCTTGCGGTGCAATGTGAGTGTATATTAACACAATAAAGAGTGCTACTATCGTAAGAGAGCCGTAGCTTAAAATATTAAAAGTTGATTTAGAAATTACCATAAATTATCGCCACAAAAGTTTATTTCTATAATTATTAAATGGCTAATTCTACAAAATTTCTATTTTAGCTGCGATAATATAAAAAAATGGTGAAGGAATTTCCAATGAATAAATTTTTCGTTGGTTTATATTTCTCTATAAATGATGGCTACACACGTAACATAATCTCTGGAATGACTCATAGAGATTTTCAAATTTTTGCCGTTGGAAAGAAATGATTCTAAATCTCCTTTTAATTTTACTAAAGGCATGCCGTTAGGTTCATTATAAATTTCAATATCCTGCCAGCCGACATCCCTACTCCAGCCTGTCGTCAATGCTTTGAACACCGCTTCCTTAGCCGCAAATCTTGCTGCAAGATGCTGATACTTATTGCCTTTGCTCATGCAGTAGTTCAGTTCGGTTTCAGTATAAATCTTATTTAGAAAATGATCGCCGTACTTTTCTATGCTGCTTTTTATCCTGTCAATTTCAATTATGTCTATTCCTATTCCAAATACCATAGTTCATTTTCCATTTTGTATCAAACTAGAAGAGATGAATTTTCGCATCAACTTTAAATCCTTTGTTTTGAAGTTGCTCGATGAGGATTTTGGTAAGTTCATTAACTTGTTTTATTGATTGAGTAAGATTGTCGTACAATTTATCATCGTACATTATTTTACCTAAATTATTATTTCTTGATTTGACGTCATTGGTGAAATCATTTAACTTAGTTACTAAAGTATCAGTCTTCTTTAAAATTCCATCTGCCTCGCTGATTGAAGCAGAAATATTGTTTTTATTCTGCGCAATAAAATCCTTAGCTTGATTGGTAATATCAACACTATTTTCAGTTAGCTTTTTTAAATTGATACGGTTCTCATCTATCATCAAATTTAATTTCTCTGTTAACTGGCTTAAATTTGATAATGAAGATTTAATATTCTCATTCAATTTTTGGTCGGTTAAATATTTATTTACCGAGTTAAGAGTAACATTAACATTTTTTAAAGTTACAACTAAATCATTTTCCATTGAACCGACAAACGACATAACTTCCGGAATATCCGAATAAAAGATTCCATTTTGAATTTTATTATAATCGATAGGATCCGAAGAACTTCCTGGTTTGATATCAATTTTTTTCCCACCCATTAAATCAATCATTGATATTCCAAATATTGCGTCGCTTTTTAGGTCAACATCTTTGTTAACTGACAGCGTTACCATAACATCATTACTTTCAATTTTTATATCTTGAACATTTCCTTTCTTCACACCATTTACTGTAACATAGTCTCCGACTTCTAAACCGGCAACATTATTGAATCTAACTTTTATAAAATTGTCTTTAGCAGTAAAACTAAAATTTTTAGCCCAGCCCAATATCCATAAAAATATTAATAGCGCGACTATTACTGTTATGCCGACTTTTATTTCTACTTTCCTTTGGTCTCTCATGAATGTTCTTTAGGTTTTAATATTCTGTAAAGCTTTTTATATTCTGTACTATCAATTGTGCTGTCCTGTAAAGCTTCTTTTAATGTATCAATAAATTCACTTATAGATTTATCGGAAACATTATCTATTTTTTTTATACCGGTAATATAATCCTTTATTAATATTTGAAGCGAATCTTTTTGAGGAGAATCTTTTACGTAATTGAGATCGCGGTTTATTTGGTTGATAATTAGACTCTTGCTAGGATTTAAAATTACTTCATTAAATTTTCGATTAACAATATAAAGAATCACTGCCGTGAAAATTGTTAGAACAACTATGGTCTTTACAAAACATCCTTTTTTCATTAATCTTCTTCCCTATTTAAAAGCCTTTCTATTAATACTTTCTTAATTCGCTTATTCGAAACTTCTTTTACTGTAAATTTATAATTTTCTAATTGAAAAGAATAACCTTCTTTCGGTATATGACCGGAATAATTTAAAATTAAACCGCCGAGTGTTTCATATTCTCCTTCATGAAAAGTAATTTCATCGCTGGTTAATTGCTTTAATTCTTCTACCGGCAATTTTCCTAAAGCTAAATATTTATTTTCTCCTAACCTGGAAATAAGAATTTCTTCTTTGTCATATTCATCTCTTATTTCGCCAAGTATTTCTTCAAGGATATCTTCAAGCGTAATCAATCCCGCTGTTCCGCCGTATTCATCAACCACAATGGCTATATGCATTTTCTTTTCCTGGAATTCATGCATTAAATCATTTATCATCTTCGTTTTCGGAACGAACATTGGTTTTCGTCCAATTTTAGATAATGATAAATTTTTTCTTAGCTCAATATTTTTAATATAAGGAAGCAAATCCTTTGCGTAAATAATTCCATTAATTTTATCTAAATCATTTTCAAAGATTGGTATTCTGCTATGTCCGGATGAAGTTATGATTTCCAATATCTCATCAAAATTTGCGTCTTGAGATACGCAAGTCATATCTACTCTTGGAGTCATTACTTCGTGAACATGGACGGATTTAAAACTAACTATGCTGTTTATTAATCCGTGTTCCTCTTGAATTAAAGCGCCTCTCTCATGGCTCAGGTCAGCTAGTTCGGTCAATTCTTCCGGCAAAATTGCTGTCTTGGTTTTATCAAATTTTATTTTTGAAACGGATAGCTTAATCAATTCAGTTAACGTCTCGGCAATTGGAAATAATATCACGCTTATCCAGTACAATGGAAAAGCGACAAACTTAGCAAAAGATATTGGCTGTTTAGATGCCCAAACTTTTGGAGCTAATTCACCGAAAATAACCATTAAAAAAGTAAGAAGGATAATTTGAATGGTAAGTAAAAGATTTATAGATAAATCTGAATGAGCGAAATAATCCAATGCAAATGAAACTGCAATTATTGAAGCAGCAACATTAACAATTGTATTACCAATTAGAATTGTTACTAATAATCTTCTTGGATGATCTAAAAGTTGCGAAAGATATCTTTCCGTATAAGGATGGGAAATCAGATTATCTTTAATCTTCTTTCGATCAATTGAAAAAAGAGATACCTCCGAACCTGAAAAGAATGCAGAAAAGAAAAATGATATTAATAATAATATCAGCTTGTAAGGCCATTCAATGTGCAAAAATTATTTTTACCCTCTGCATTGTTTAACATATTAATTTTAATAAAAATTAAAACGGAAGATCGTCATTCTCTTCGGTTTGAATTTCTGGTTCGCTAACACTTCCATTACGAGGAGTTTCTTCCTGCATTGAAGCTTCACCACCAGCTGATTCCAAAGGAATAATCTTTTCGGATACAACTTCAGTAGAATACCTTTTTATACCGTCTTTATCCGTATAATCTCTTTTTGTTAATCTTCCTTCTACATAAAACTTTTTACCTTTTTTCAAATTTTCTTTAAAGTAATCTGAAAGATTAAAAGCTACAATATTATGCCACGTAGTTTCGTTCTGCCAATTACCGTCTTTTCCTTTATAGCTGTTTGTTGTAGCCAAAGTAAAATTAGTTACGGATACATTATTTGTAGTAAAACGTGTTTCCGCGTCCCTGCCTAAATTTCCAATCAGCATTACTTTATTAAGTGAAAAAGCCATAGAACCTCCTCTTTGGAATAATTATTTGTTTATAAAATTAATTTAGTAATTCTTTTATTTAAATTCTATCAATACGAAAGAAAAATCTTAACTCATCTTTATTCTTGAACTTACTTGAACTTGAACAAATATAACTTTCTATTTCTGTTCAGTAACTATCCAAGCATCTTTGAACTCTTTATCATTCCAAAGCTCATTTCTAACTTTTTCCGCTTCATCATGAGATGCATAGTGAGTAGCAAGCTGAACAACATATAAGTTTACAGAAGGATTAAATACTACATTTAGTTCGTCGTTTACTTTGTTCTTACTTTTTGCAACAAATTCATCTGCACGGTCTTTAGTTGTAAATGCGCCGATCTGAACAATATAAAAAGTTGCTGTTGTATTTTGAAGTTCTACTTGCTGCTTGGGTTCAGGCTGGTTTGTTACTTTAGACGATTGCGTTGGCGGCACCTGGTCAAATATATAAAGTGAATCTTTTCCTGCCTGCTTATTTGTTTGTTCGGAATTCTGTGTTTCATTATTTGAACTATTCTCTGTTGCTTTTTGTGAAGATGAACATGATGCTAAAATTAAAGAAAGAACTATAAAAATTGAAAAGTAAAATTTCCGGATTTCCATTTTATTAGCCTAAAATTACTTAGATAGAAATTATTTTTCTTTTTCAGTGTTTGGACGAAAAAGAAATTTTTAAGTTCATAATATTGAAATTCGAAGGGATGAGAAAACCCATCCCTTCAAATAAAAATTAATAAAGCAAATGATCAAAAGCCCCTGGTTCAAAATAAGGTAGTTTTGTTCCAGTAAAAAGACCACGTTTAGCTAGTATTAAACTTCCAGGAATAGATGCAACATCAACTAAAGGATAATTTGCACCGAATTTACTATTTATAATTTTTATAAATTCGTCTGCTATTATTGCTTGACCTTGATCTGTCGGATGAACACCGTCTAAGCTAAACAATCCTCCGGTAATATACGAGGTAAAGAATCTAACACCATTATATACCGTACCGCCTGAAAAATCATGTGCGCGTATATTATTAAAAATTGAATTAATATCAACCAAAGCAAATTGATTTGGATATTTTGCCACAACGGCTGCAATAGCTGCATTGAAAGCAGCTGTGGATGTTTTTGCAGTATTAATTTCTGATGCATCAAGTATTAATGCATCCGGCCAAGGGTTTTGCGGATGAAGTCCAAATGGTTTTGTTGTATCAATACCAGGAGGAAGTGCTGGATAATGATTATCACGGTAAAATTGTCCGCCAGGTTTTCCAACTAATGTTGCATAATTACTAGCAGTTAATGTAATCAATACGCCACCGGTTAATAATGATAATGAATCAGCAACTCCTGTTGCAATTGTTTCACCGTGTTTTTGATAAACTAAACCCGGAGCTCCAAGCAATCTTATTACTCCCCACGGAATTTCCATTGCCATTAATGGTCCTACAGTATTGAAGAATGGGATTGATGTAACATCAGGAATATTTGCAACTGCAACCTTAGCTCCCAATGATGCAATGCTGTCACCTAATTGAGAAAACAAATATTGAAACTGTGCGGTAGGCGTAGGCGCAGACGGTGAAAAACCACCACTTGTTGCAAAGCCTAATACATCATTGTTTCCAATCCATAATGAAAGGAATGTTGGATGTAATAATTTTGCTTGCGCAAATTGTGAACCACTTCCTCTAAGGATAATATCAAAAAATGGATTTGGAGTTCTTGTCGCAGGATTTCCAAATACATACGATGCACATGTTGTTGAGCTTGTTGCATTCAAAACATCATAAACTAATGCGCCTGGTATTCCTAGGTTATTATATGGCGCCGGGTATGTTAAATTTTCCGGGGTCCCTGTACTACCGTCATATGCCAATACTATTTCACCCTTTGCTATATCGAGAGATTGTATTTTAATTCTCCCGCCGATTCCAGGATCGGAAATTAAAGGCATAGCAAAGGTTGTTCCTGCTTGTTTAGAAATTAAATTATCGTAGGCATAAACCTGAGCGCTTTGATATAAAGCTCCGGATTGGTAACCTGCAGTTAAGCTATTTCCAATTGAAACATATCTTGTTAAATCAGCACTTCCGCTTTGTGGAGAAACTGTTGGAGCGGTTAAATTAGTTCTATCTTGGCATCCAGAAAAAATTAATATTGTAACAAAAATTCCTAAAGCTAAATTAAATATCTTTTTCATTTTTATTTTCTCCTTCCTTATAAACTATATGAAAAATCTAAAGAAATAAGATTTGCGTATGCATTATACGTTCCGTTAAAAGGAGAAATTCCTGGTGAATAACTTTCTTGTGAATCAGTTACTGTTAGTTGACTGTTTCTAATAAATAAATATGCCGCACTAACTGATAAGTTATTCATAAGTTTATAACCTACGCCAAAGCTGAATCCCAGCCTGTTTGCTTCCGGTAATGACGGATTTACATATTCCGGTTTAACTGGATTCTTATCGTAATAAATTCCTGCTCTTAAATCTAAATCTTGAGTTAAATTATATTCGGCGCCCAAACGGATGATATAAGAATTATCATATAGTCTTGGGCTTGCTACTGTCAAATTTTGTTGAGTAAATGTTATAGATAATGTATCATAACTCTTCCAACCAACGTATTGAAAATCTGCAGACAATAATAATTCGGGAAGAACTCTATATGCAGCACCAATAGCTAAATTGAAAGGCGTTGTTAATCCGGCTGTAGCATCGCCGTTTGGTAATTGAGAAATCAGCTGCTGAGCGCCTGTTGTTGTCGCCGTTCCTTTAAATGTATATTTAATTTGGCTGTGGAATGAAACTCCGAATGATAAATCATCAGTAGGTTTATACATGAATCCTAAATTATATCCCCAGGCAGAGTTGTCCTTTCCATCTAACGAAGTAAAGGCATCTCCCTCAAAAGGAGTTTGAGGTGTCTTCTTTGAAATTTTTACATTTGCAAAACTATAAACTAAAGCTGCGCTTATGGAGATCTGATCAGTTAATTTATATGCAACTACAGGAGATATTGTGAAAACCTGTAAGCTTGTTTCAATTGCCAAATATTTCCCAATCCAATTATCATCCCATTTAGAACCTAAACCAAATGGACTTGTAAAACCAAGGCCAAAAGCAAGATCGGGATTGTATTTATAAGAAGCAAAAAAATGAGTCGGGAAAAATGTTTGTTTTGTTGCATCGTATTCAGTTACCGCAGGACTAACGCCTCTAAATGCAAATACAGGCGCAATCAAAGTTGAACCTAAAAGAAAATTTGTACCGCTTAATTGTGTTAAGCCGGCACCATTAAAATAAATTGCAGATGGGTCGTTAGAAATTGCAGTGAAAGCACCGCCCATAGCCATAGCTCGTGCGTTATGCTCGTTTAGTTGGAAACCACCGGCAAAAACTTCGGTATAAGTTATTGCCAGGAATATAACGAAAGTAATAAATTTTACTTTCACATGACCTCCATTTTATGATATGTTCAAGTTAGTTAATTATGATATTGTTAAGCATTATTAATTTTATTCAATAGTAAACAAGGCTGCACCCTTTTCAACGGCGGTCCCCTCTTTTACTAAAATATTTTTTATCAAACCGGAATTAGGTGCTCGTAAATCATTTTCCATCTTCATAGCTTCCAAAATCATTATCGTCTCACCCTGTGAAATTATTTCTCCAGCATTTTTTTTAATTTTTAAAATCATTCCTGGCATAGGTGCTTTTACTTCAGTTTTATGATGAACTGAAGATTTTATTTCAAGCAGCTCACTAGCTTTTTCCTGTAATAAAGATCGAACTGCGGTTTCAAAATTATTACCTTTTATTGAAACTGAAAACTTATAGTTGTCAAATTTTCTTGCAGTCACTTCAAAAAAAATATTGTTTACCTTAAGCAAATAGTTCAAACCTTTTAAAGGAATTAGATCGCACTCATATTCTTTTTTATCGACAAATATTTTTGAATTGCCGGAAAGAGCGACTTTCTTTTTCTTATCATTCAATGTAACAACATATTCAATCATACTGCAAGCTTGACCAATTATTGTTGTCATTCTTTAAGGGCGAATAATAAGAATCTTCTTTCTTTCTTACAAGAGCTTTTTCTTTTAATAATGCAGAAATAATTGCAGCCGCATCTTCAAATAAAATATTATTTTCATTTGATGATTCTATAATATGTCCAATTTCTCTTTCTAGAAAATTGATGTCAATTTGTCCGTGTATAAATTTTTCGTCGCTAAATATTGACTTAAGAAATGAAATATTATTAATCAATCCGGTAATTTGATATTCGCTTAACGCTCTATTCATCCGATGTATTGCACTTGTCCTGTCTTTTGCCCAAACAATTAATTTTGAAATTAACGGATCATAATAAACAGATATTTCTGAACCGGTTCCGAATCCATCGTCCACACGAACTCCTGGCCCGGATGGAATTTTATATTCCGAGATAATCCCTGTGGCAGGTAAAAAATTATTTGCTGGATCTTCGGCGTATATCCTGCTTTCAATCGCATGACCAATAATTTTCAAATCTTCCTGCTTAAATGAAAGCTTATGACCTAATGCAATATTTATTTGTTCTTTTACCAAATCAATTCCGGAAATTAATTCAGTAACAGGGTGTTCTACCTGAAGTCTTGTGTTCATCTCAAGGAAATAAAAAGTTTTCTTTGAGTCCATTAAGAACTCGATTGTACCGGCATTAAAGTATCCGCATGCTTTTGCTGCATTGACTGCAGCTTGCGTTATTTTATTTCTTGTCTCAGAATCTATAAAGGAAGATGGAGCTTCTTCAATTATTTTTTGATGCCTTCTTTGTATTGAACATTCTCTTTCAAAAAGATGAGCATAATTTCCGTGTTTGTCCGCAATTACCTGTACTTCAATGTGTCGCGGATTTTCAATATACTTTTCAATGTAGATGGAATCATCACCAAAGGATTTCATCGCTTCTCTTTTAGTTGCTTCAAATGCATCTTTAAATTCTTGCACTGAAGAAATTTTTCTCATTCCTTTACCGCCGCCGCCTGCCGCCGCTTTAAGCAAAACCGGAAAGCCAATTTGCTTTGCTGAATCAATTCCTTCATCAACTGAAGAAATTGGTTTAGTCGTTCCTGGAACAATTGGAACACCGCTTTTAGACATCAATTCTCGTGCAGCTGTTTTATTCCCCATCATTGAAACTGATTTTGATGAAGGCCCAATGAATGTGATCTTTTCATCTTCAAGTGTTTTTATAAAATCAGAGTTTTCTGAAAAGAATCCGTAGCCGGGATGAATTGCATCTGCTTTAATTTTTTTTGCAAGGTCTATAATTTTTGATTTATTCAGATAAGATTGGGATGCAGTTGATTCTCCCATGTAATGAGCTTCATCTGCAAGCCGTGTATGAAGTGAAGTTTTGTCTGCATCCGAATATATTGCCGCAGATTTAATTCCCATCTCCCTGCAAGCACGGATTATTCTTACAGCAATCTCTCCTCTGTTAGCAATTAGAATTTTTTTGAACAAATTTAACCCTACATCCTTACTTATATAAAATTATTTTCGCAGAATGAAAGGAATAGAGGTATAAGTATATAAAGGTATAATGACTCTTCATAACTTATACTTCCATATTTTTATACCTTTATAACTTTATACCAATATACCTTATTTCCTTTATACCTGTTTCCCAAGAAAAATCACTTTCAATCAATTCAACTCAGCAATTGTTATCCCGTCACCACCAAATTCAATTGGTGCAAAATAATATTTTTTTACTCCCGAGTGCTTCTTTAAAATTTCTTGAACAGTTTTCTTCAACACTCCGGTTCCTTTACCATGAAGAATTTCTATTCTCTCAAGACCGGAAGAGTATGCATTATCAATAAATTTTATCACTTCAAATTCTGCTTCTTCCGGTTTTTCGCCTCTAATGTCTAAGCGTAATTGCGGCACTGAAATATTATAACTTCCATTGCCGGAACTTTCAGCTTTCGACTTTTCTTTTTTTGTAAGAACAAGATTCTTAACATCGATCTGCATTTTTACTTTGCCGACCTGCACGGTTGCTTTCTTTCCATCTTTAGAAATTTCTAAAATTTCTCCGGCAGATTGCGTGTCTTTTATTGCAACGGAATTTCCGACAACAAAGTTATGGTTTTCCACATTTAAATCAATATCTTCTTTGAAAAGTATTTTATTTTTCTCTTTTATTTCCTTAACAATATTTTGCGATTCTTTAATCACTTCACTTTTTGCATGCGATTCTTTTAATTCTTTTATCACTTGCTCTATCTTTTTATTGATTCCTTTTAAATAATCATCCGCTTCCGCTTTTGCGCGTTTCAAAATTTCTTTCTTTTCTCTGTCAAGCTTTTCTATGTTCAGCTTATATAAATTTGATAGGCCTGCTAATCTTGAATTTTCAATCTCCATTTTCTTTAACTTCCCTTCAAGCTCTTGAGATTTTTTTTCTATATCAACAAGAAAGTTTTCAACTTTATGTTTATCCTTGTCAAGATATTGGGAAGCAAGGTTAAGAAAACAATCGTCAAAGCCGATTCGCTTTGCAACTTCAAAAGCATAACTGGAACCGGGAATCCCCTGCTTGAAAACATATGTTGGTTTCAAATTTTGCGTATCGAATTCCATTGCTGCATTTTCAAATCCGGTAAGATCGTTTGCAATTAATTTTAAGCTGCCGTGGTGTGTCGTCGCAAATACAGTTGAAAGTTTATCCCGCAAACATATTAATGTCGAAGCAGCAAGTGCAGATCCTTCCGCCGGATCAGTGCCCGTTCCTATTTCATCTAATAAAACTAGCGAATCTGCATCTGCAGAATTTAAGATCATATTTATATTAGAAAGGTGAGAGCTGAAAGTTGAAAGATCATCTTCAATCGATTGAGCATCGCCAATATCAAGTAGAACATTCTTGAAAAAATGGAAGTTAGAATCCGGGCTTGCTGGAATGTGAATTCCAGATTGAACCATTAATGTAAGCAAGCCGATTGTTTTAAGTACGACAGTTTTTCCGCCTGCATTTGGCCCGGTGATCAAAATAATATTTTTGTCTTCAACTTTAATATTAAGCGGAACTGCATTTCCCTTTCCGAATTTTTTAAGAAGTATCGGATGTCGCGAATCATAAATTGCAAACGGTTTCTTTTTATTTATCTCCGGAAATGAGCCGATAATTTCCATTGAATAATTTGCTTTGGCAAAGATCGAATCTATATAGGAAATATTTTCAAGAGATTCTTTTAATTGGCCGCTTACTTCACCAATTCTTTTAGTAACCTCTCTAAGCAGTCTTTCAATTTCTCTTCTCTCTGCAAATGATAATGAAACAATTTCGTTGTTCAGTTCAAGGGTTTCTTCTGGTTCTATATATACAGTTTGTCCGGTAGAAGATTCCGAATGAATAAATCCGCGTATGTGCCGCTTGTGCTCTGCCTTCACCGGAATTACAATTCTTCCATCGCGCAACGTAAGGTATTCTTCTCTGACAATATCTTTTTCTTCAAGCGATTTGATAATTCTATTTACCGATTTAATGAGATCGTCATTCTTTATTCTAATTTCTTTTCTTATCTCTAAAAGCTTAGCGCTAGCGTTGTCTTTTACTTCGCCGTTGTCGTTAATAATTTTTTGAATGTAATGTTCAAACAGCTTATCTGAAAATAATCTATTTGAAAATTCTAGAAGCAGAGGTACTATTTCATAGTTTTGTTTTAAATAGTGTATTAAATTTCTGGAAATTACGGCAAGCTTTAATATTTCTAAAATCTTTTTGCTTTCTAATATCGCACCTTCAATATTGCTTGTCGCTATTGCTTCATCAAGGTTTGGTAAATATTCCAACGGCGGCAGTGAGTGCTTTATTAATATTTCTTTTGCTTCATTTACCAAATCGCCTTCTAACTTAATTGCTGATAGTTCAGAGATCGGCTCAGTTGAAAGGATTTTGTCTTTACCTTTATCGGTAATACAATACTTAGATATGTATTGTAAGATTTTTTGGTATTCTAATTTTTCAAGTACGGATGAGGATATCATTATATCGAATCTTTTTCATTAATATAATCTTTAATCAACTCTTTCGTTTTCGGTGTATAATCATTAAGATAATTTATAGTGTCGGGGATAATATTATAAACTCTTTGATACAAATAAGATTTTTGGGTAATTTTTTTTGACGGTGCATTGAATATGTTCATTAAGAAAAACACAGCGCTAAGGAAAAATAGTATTTGAACTGCGCCGAAAAATCCTCCTAGTAGCTGGTTGATCCAATTATTTACTTTATCGAAAGGATGGACAAGCCTTTTAATTATTGCAAAAATTAAAATGACTGCAAGAAAAATCATTATCCCTGCAATTATCTGGGATAGATAAAACTCAATAGCAAAAGTTCTTTCAATGTATTTCCCGAGTACCGACGCAAACTTAACTGCCAGATAAATTCCCAATCCGAAACCAATCAGCCCTATGAGCTTTCTAACAAAGCCGTCTTTGTAGCCAAGAACAAAGCCTACAAGAGCAACAATAACAATTATAATATCTAAAATATTCAATTCATTCCTAAAAATTTTTCAACTGCTGATTTAACAATTTTTCCATCGGCTTTTCCCTTAAGAAGTTTCATTACTTGAGGCATAAGCTTTGGGAAATCCTCCTTTGATCTCGCACCGATGCTTTCCGCAGCTTTTTTAATTTCTTCTTGTATTTCTTCTTCAGTTAATTGCTTCGGAAGATATTCCTGGATGATGTTTAATTCTTGTTCTTCTTTAGAAGCTAAGTCTTCTCGTTTGGCAAGCCTGTACTGCTCAATTGCATCTTTTCTTTTCTTGGCTGCGGTGCTTAATAGTTTTATTTCTTCTTCTGCATTCAGCTCTTTCCCGGTTCCGCTTTTTTCAAATTCAAGTATGAGTGCACGAATGGATCTTATCGTTTCCAGTTTTAACTTGTTACCGGATTTCATTGCTGATTTTAAATCTTCGTTTATTTTATCTTTTAAATTCATCTACACTCCTAATATTTGTAACACAGAATTTATTCTAAGAAATGTTTTTGATACAAAATTCAAATATGTATTTAACTTTCGTTCAAATATAAGAAACCATAATTATAATTTCTATTTCTTAAATTGAATAATGTGACTTTCAAGAAAACGAGATTAACTTGGTTCATAATCCGCTTTTCACATTTTCTTATTTTTTTAAATTCAATTTTCATAACTTTATGAAGTTATAATTTTTTATATCAAGTGTTGGAGTAATAATGAAATTCAAAATACCTTTTTATACGCTGTTACTATTTATCTTTTTAATCGTGTCAATTCATCCTCAGGATAAAGATAAGAAAGATGAAAAGAAAAAAGAGAGACATACTTTTACAATGATTTATGATGTTAATACTACATCCGTAAAGAACCAGGCAAACACCGGAACTTGCTGGGATTTTGCAACTCAATCATTTCTTGAAAGCGAATTGATGAGAATGGGAAAAGGCAAATATGATCTTTCAGAAATGTTCAATGTTAGATATACTTATCCCTTGAAAGCAGAAAGATACGTTCGATATCATGGTAAATATCAATTTGGTGAAGGCGGGCAGGCTCATGATGTACTAAAAATATTTGATACTTACGGCGCAGTTCCCAATTCAGTTTATCCAGGCTTAGAACCAGGCGACACACTTTATGATAATACAGAAATGGATGCGGTTTTGAAATCAGTCCTTAATACTATTGTTGAAAGAAATAAGATTACTCCACATTACGAAGATATTGTAAACGCTATTTGCGATATCTATCTTGGTAAAGTTCCGCAGGAATTTGAATATAATGGCAAAGAATATACTCCGAAAACTTTTGCAGAAAGTCTCGGCATAAACACAAAAGATTATGTTGAAATAACTTCTTTCACACATCATCCTTTCTATAAAAAATTTGTTTTAGAAGTTCCAGATAATTGGGAAGAAGGCGAATATTATAATGTACCGCTCGATGATTTAATTAAGATTATGGACAATGCTATTCAGAACGGCTTTTCTATTGCTTGGGATGGAGATGTAGGCAAAGATAATTTTTACAGGAAAGAAGGTTATGCAGTAGTTCCGCTTAATGATGATACTACAAAGGCTGGGCCTGAAAAAGAAAAAGTTATAACTCAAGAAATAAGACAAAAAGCATTTGATGATTACACAACTACTGATGATCATCTTATGCATATTACCGGAATTGCAAAAGATCAGGCTGGTACAAAATTTTATTACACAAAAAATTCTTGGGGCACAAAGGATAAAAAATATGACGGATACTGGTATCTCTCGGAGCCGTTTGTTAGGCTGAGGACAATTGCAATCCTTGTTCATAAAGATGCTATACCGAAAGATATAAGAGAAAAATTAGGATTGTAAAAATATTTAGAGAGATGACATCTTTTCATTAAGATGTCATCTCTAAATTAGAGCAGAAGAACATCAGGCACCTGTTCTATTTCTTGTAATACTATTTCTTTCTTATCCATATTCTTACTCTTCGTTTTATTCAAAAATATTAGAAGATTTAGCTATATGCAATGATGAACGAATATACTTCATTTCATTAAAATTAATTTATTAGTATCTACAAAGTCCTCCGCTTGCCCGTCTTGATTTGGCTAAGCCGAGAAAGACATTCAATAAAAACGAACTTTGCTTTTTAATCAATCCCACTCCGTCGGTATCATCCTGCAATTTTAAAGTTTGTTAAACGTGAATTGCATCTGAAATATACCCGGTCATTTTCGTGCTCTTTTACCTTTCTGTTTTTTGTTACCTATTTGGTTTATTTTATTAGTAATCAAAATCCATTGAATTATGTTCAAATTCGCATATTTATATTTGAAATGTCCACATTTATTCTATTTATACGCGTATTTCAGTTATTTATATGGACATTTATTCTTTCATTTCGGGCATTTCAGATATTTATTTCTGTAGTTATTCTTCCCTCGCCGGCATTTCAGATATTTATATGGATGTTTAACCTTTCCACGCGCATATTTCAAATTTCAATTACCACATCCATACTTCTTGTCCGGTTATTTAAGATATTTATAACGGGATTCTAATTAGCCATTCCGTGACTGAAATACCAGCATATTATACCAAAACATGTAAAATCAGTCACGGTTTAGACCGTGACTACCAAGTAAATAAGTTATTCACTGAAGTTAAGCAAAGATTTATTTCACCCTTTCAGGGTTATTAATAAAAGTTATGAATATTATATATTGGGATGTTGTCCCAATTTTGAATACAGACGCTTTCAGCGCCTTTATGCTTCACAGAGTTCCTGAAATGTCTTTTTAGCAAATAAATTTTGTATTTATACCAATGTAGCCTGACTAAAAAGAGAAAAATATTTTTCGTATTTTTCATACTCAATGTTGGAAATATTTTAAACTTAAACTCATTTTTATTTGTTTAAAGTTTAGAATTTAATCTGAACATTTTATTAATCTTTATAAAGGGGTTCTTATGTTGAAAAAGATTGCCTTTGTAGTTCTAACTTTATTTTTTACTGATGGTGATGTTTTTAGTCAGGAAAGACATGATAATAAAACCGGCGGAGTTATTTCCGGTAAAATATTTGATGAAAGTGCAAAAGCTCCGATAGAATACGCAAACATTATTCTTTTTAATTCTAAAGACAGCACGCAAGTTACCGGCACTGTTACCGATAAAGAGGGAAAATTTATTTTAACCAATATTCCATCCGGGAAATATTTTATCAATGTTCAATTTATCGGTTATGAAAGAAGAAGAATTAGAAATATTTCAATAACTACTTCAAAGCTGTCAGCAGAAATTGGAAATATTTTTATAAAACCATCTGCCATAAATTTAGAGCGTGTTGATGTTAAGGGAACCAGATCGCCGGTAACTTACCAGATCGATAAAAAAGTTATAGATGTCAGCCAGATGCAGACGTCTATTTCCGGTAACGTTGCTGATGTTCTTGAAAATGTTCCCTCTGTAAATGTTGATGTTGATGGCAATGTTAGCCTTCGCGGCAGCACTAATTTTACCGTCTTGATTGATAACCGCCCTTCTGTTATGGATCCGCAAGATGCTCTTCAGCAAATTCCGGCAAGTGCGATTGAGACCATCGAAATTATTACTAATCCTTCTGCAAAGTATGATGCTGAAGGAAACGCCGGTATTATCAACATCAAAATGAAATCAAACTCCGACTTAGGATTAAGCGGAATAACAAATCTTAACGCCGGTGTTAATGATAAATACGGCGGCGATTTTTTATTTGAGTACCGTACTTCTTCGGTAAACTATAATTTTGGAATGGACTACAACCGGAGATTTTCACCTGGCACTAGTAAAGAAAACAGGCAATTTGATACCGGTAATAATTCTTCATTTATCAACTCAAACGGAGATAGTGAAAGAGGAAGAATTTCTTTCGGTATTAGAGGCGGCTTAGATTTTAATCTCAGTAAAAATGACAAATTAAATATTGGCGGAAGATTCGGTAAGAGAAGCGGCGAACATAATTCTGTTCTCAACTATGTTCAATGGTCAACATTAGATCCTCAAAATATTTTTTATCTTAGCAGAGAGAACAGCAATCGCTCCGGATGGTATTATGCTGTTAATACAAATTATACTCATAAGTTTTCTCTTAAAGATCATGAAATATCCGGTGAATTTTTTGCCAGCCATCGTAATTCAGATGAATCTTCATCATCATCTGAAATAAATAACAACATTCAATTTGATGGTAAGAAAACTACCGAAGCCGGTCCGTCTACTGAGTTTAGAGGAAAGATTGATTATACACTTCCATTAGGAAAGACCAATCGTTTTGAAGCAGGGTCTCAAGGAGAAATCGAACTTTCTGATGAATCAAATGGTCTTTATAATTTCAATCCGGCAAACGGCAATTATGAATTTCAATCTCTGTTTAGTCAGAATACAAAATCTAATGTAAGTCAGCTTTCTCTTTATTCTATCTACGCCGATGAAATTGGCAATCTGGGAATTCAAGGTGGAATAAGATCTGAATATACATTCCGCACAATTGAGCTTTTAGGAAACAATCAAAATTTTTCTCTTGATCAGTGGGACATCTTCCCGTCTTTCCATACTTCTTATAAATTCGGAATTGGTTCGCAATTAATGGTAAGTTACACACGAAGGATAGATAGGCCGCATAATTGGTTTCTTGAACCATTTTATACTTGGGAAGATGCAAATAATATTAGAAAGGGAAATCCTTCTCTCAAGCCTGAACTGATTGACTCATACGAATTTGGATTTCAGACAATGCTTGGACAAGTATCGGTGTCAAATGATTTTTATTATCGCGTAAATCATAATGTAATTGATGAAGTTCAATCAGTTTATTCTGAAAATGTAACTCTTAATTCTTTTGAAAATGTTGGAACAGATTATTCGCTTGGTTCCGAGTTCATGATAGTTAGTGATCCGTTTAATTTCTGGAATGTAAATTTGATGGGTAATATTTATGATTATAAAATTGATGGAGTTATAAATAACGAAGCTTTCTCAAGAACAAATTTCAATTGGTCTGCAAGATTTAATAACTCTTTTAAAATTACCGAGTCTCTTCAAGCTCAATTAAACTTTAGATATCATAGCCAGGAAGTTGCTGCTCAAGAGAGAGAATCAGCAATGTTCTCAGCCGATCTTTCAGTTAAAAAAGAATTCATTGAAAAGAAATTATCTTTAACTCTGCAGATAAGAGATATATTTAGAACAAGAAGACATGAATCTACTTCTACCGGTGTTGGATTTTATTCCTACAATTACCACTCCAATGAAGCGCCGATGATTTTGCTTAATCTAAGATTTAACTTCAACAATTATAAAAATGAAGAGGAAAAACAAAACGGTGATGAAATGGAAAGTGATAATGGCGGTGAAGATTCATAATTATTTAATTTCGTAATCTTATTTTATTAGCTCATGGATTAATCCGTGAGCTAATAATTATGTATATGTTCACTTCCTTTCCATTTACTTAATAATCAACATTTTCTTTGTCGATAAAAATTTACCTGCATTTAATTGATAGAAATAAACACCGCTCGATAATCCTTTTGCATTCCAGGTTACTTCATAAGTGCCTGCCGGCTTTTCGTCGTTTACTAATGTTGCTACTTCTCTACCAAGTATATCGTACACTTTTAGAGTAACAAATGATGAATGACCAATTACAAATGATAGAGTTGTTGTTGGATTAAATGGATTTGGATAATTCTGATAAAGCAAAAAATCATTCGGGATTTTATCTAACGTTTCTTCTTCTATAAATGTAATCCCGCCATTTGTGGTGTGTAGAATTATACCGTCCCAGCCGCATGCCCAGCCTGTATTAGCATCTGTGAACCAGACCCCACATAAAGGTGGCCACGTTTGCCCATTTGATTGATGAGTCCAGTGATTACCACCATCACTAGTTCTTAAAATTGTTCCATTATCACCGACAGCAGTTCCATTAAATGTATCTGTAAAATGAACATCATACAGATGGTTTAGCGTTCCGCTTGGTTGGCTAATCCACTTGTTTCCACCGTCAGTCGTTCTTAAAATTTTTCCATTATCACCAACGGCTGTTATATTATCTGCATCTATAAAAAAGACATCAGAAAGATATGTTGCCCCGACTGACTTACTTACCCAGGTTTCTCCGCCATCTGTTGTCCTAAGAATTGTTCCGTCGTAACCCATAACTATTCCTGTATTCGAATCAAGAAAGGAAACTGTACCATAACCAGAACCACTATATTTAGTTATCCAGTGGTTTCCGCCATCAGTTGTTTTGAATATCTTTCCCAAACTGTTTTGAAAACCGGTAACAAATCCTACGTCAGAATTGATAAAGCAAACACCCCTTGGCTCAACTGAGTCCAAAATGATTAACGTTTTAATCCAGTGTTTTCCGCCATCTGTTGTCCTGAGTACTGTACTTGAATTTCCATAAATATCCCAACCAACCACAGTTCCTGTATTTTTGTCTGTAAAGCAAACATCAAAAAGTTCGCTTGTTGTTCCACTCGATTGAATGACCCAGTTATTTCCACCGTCGGTTGTATTGATAATTGTTCCATCGTAGCCAACAGCCGTTCCATTGTTTGAATCAACAAAGGTAATCCGCTGAAGGCGATTTGTTGTTCCTTTAACCTGGCTAACCCACGTGTTTCCTCCATCGGTGGTTCTTAAAATTGTTGCTGGACTGCATATTCCACCAACAGCAGTTCCATTGTTAGCATCTGTAAAGGAAACAGCACTAAACCAGCTTGTGGTTCCACTAGATTGCTCAATCCATTTATTTCCTCCATCCGTCGTTCTTAAGATTATCCCATTGCCAACAACTGTCCCGTTATTTGCATCAGTAAAACAGACCCCTCGAAGCCAATTAGTAGAATCGGTGTATTGCTTTGTCCAATTTTCTCCTCCATCCGTTGTTCTCAGTATTAATCCTAGATCACCAACAACTGTTCCAATATTTGTATCTGTAAAGCAGACTCCATTAAGATAGCTGCTTGTTCCACTCGATTGCTTAATCCAACTTTTCCCTCCATCTTTTGTTCTTAGTATTACTCCTTCTGTATTTGTACTATTTTGAATATATCCAACAGTTGTTCCGTTATTTACATCTGTAAAGTAAACCCCACTAAACCGTAATGATGGGTCTAATAACTGACTGCTCCAACTGTTTCCGCCGTCAGTAGTTTTAAGAATTTTACCACTGTAATTGCCTCCGATCCAACCATTACCTACAACCGTTCCATTATTTTCATCAGTAAAGTAAACATCTGCAAGATAATCATCATCGCTGTTGGCGTAATATTTCCTCTCCCAGTTATTTCCGCCATCTGTTGTCTTAAGAATCGTTCCGGCAGTACCAACAATCCAACCATTATTTGCGTCAATGAAGTGAACACCAGTAAGATAACCATAGGTTAATCCACTTGACTGCTTAATCCAATTATTTCCTCCATCTGTAGTCCTTATTATTGGTCCAAAACCAACCGCAGTTCCGGTATTTGCATTTACAAAGTAGACATCGTTTAAGGACTCCTTGCAAGGTAGTGGACTTTGTACAAACCATCCTTCCTGGGGATAAACTTTTGTTATTAACAAAAGCATAAAAAATAACAAGTATAATTTTTTCATTTTATTTACCTCCTTTGTTTAAGATGACATCTTTCTCGTCAGAGGTGTGCATAGGAGAAGATTTCATCTCTTTACATTTATTTATTTTCTTTTCTTAACGCAGTAAAATCATTTTTTTTGTCTCAACATAATTACCTGTTTTTAATTGATAGAAATAAACACCGCTTGATAATCCTTCTGCATTCCAGGTTGCTTCATAAGTGCCTGCTCGTTTCTCTTCATTGACGAGAGTTGCTACTTCTCTTCCAAGTATGTCATAAACTATCAGTGTAACAAATGATGAATGACCAATGACAAATGACAGAGTAGTTGTTGGATTAAATGGATTAGGGTAGTTCTGGTAAAGAGTAAATTCTATTTGTTTCGTCAGTTGTTGTATAACACCTGTAACTGGACTTCCTAAAAGACTTTCACATGCACCAATATCGGGTCTTGTTCCTGAGGGGCTTGGACGAGGATTTCCCCCAATGCAAAATTTTGGTGTTGTGTACCAGGCTTCATTGACTTCTACAGAATCCCAACCGGCACCTATACAATGTGAAGGAGAGGAAAGGCTATAATTTCCAGATGCAGTATCTTTAAATAAAGGATTTAGGTCAATATTATTTTCATATACTCCTGAATACTTAGATCCAGCTCCATTGCCACCAAATGCGTCCTTGCGTCCCTGGATGTCATTATATAGAAAATGTGGATCTGACTGAGTATCCGATAAACTAACCTGAGGACCATCTGAGGAAGTATTGCCCCAAATAATATTATTAAAGAAAATTGGATTGGAATTGTTATTACAGCAAACCCCGCCGCCATGTGCTGCACTGTTATAGGCAATTGTGTTGTTTATAATAATTGATTTGTCATTAAGCCAACATTTAATACCACCGCCTTCTCCTTCCCTGCCGAAGGATCGATTAAAGGTTATGATATTATTTGTGATTATAGTATGAGAAGTCATACAAAAAACTCCGCCACCGGCTCTATTGGTTACATTATTAGCAATAATATTTCCTGATACGGTAACGGAGCCAAAACAGCAAGAAACTGGACCATGCGGGCTACTATTGTTTGAAAAGATATTATTTGATATGACAGCATTTGAATACCAGCATATTATGGCGCCATCAGTAGTGCCGGTATTATTAATAAAAGTGCTATTTTTTATTATCGGATTAGCATTAGTAACATAAATAGCAGCACCACCTGTAGGAGAAATATCCCCATCATTCATATTAAATTGAAACAATGAGTTAGAAATTAAAACTTTATCAAATTCCTGAATAAGAATTGCACCGCCTCTTCTATAACCACTAGAGTACTCACCTGTATTAGCTTTCCCATATTTGAATGAACAATAAACAAACTTGGAGGTATCGTTTGTTTTTGGTGTATTTAAAAATCTTATCCCGTGCCACCCCGTTTGTTTATCTGCTGCAGTAAATCTTATAGTATCTGCATTTGTCCCAAAGGCAAGAAGCCTACCCTTAACATAAAATATATAATGTCCTTTAAATATAACTTCCACTCCAGGTTCTATCGTAAGCGTTGAATCGTTTGGGATAGTTATTTCTCCATTAATGTAGTAAGGCGATTTTGCCGCAGTCCACATCCCGCTTACATTACCGGCAGCAATATCAGTGTGGAATAAAGTATCATAAATTTCCGATAATCTTGATCCTCCTATAACATAATTTTTTCCATTAACTTCACTTGTAGAGCCACTCCCTTTAGGTGTATCAGCTTTCTTTGTCCACGCACCGCTTTGTGCATGGCTGTCATAGAATACAAAGGAAACAATTATTAAACAGCATATCCAAAAGCAAAACATTTTCATTATAGGCCTCTATTAAATTAATTTTAATAATCTCATTCTCTTTTCACATTCATAACTGCCTGCTTGCCCGCCAATGGGCGTGGCTTTTAGTCTGTATAAAAAAGTTTCTTCATTTACTTCTTGCTCATCAGCAGTCTTCTTCCTGCTGAAGGAAAGGAAAACTGAGGCATCAATCTTTAACTCATAGGTACCAGCTTCTTTAATCTCATCTAAAAGTGTTTTAATAATATTTCCATCAGCATCCAAAATTTCCAATTTAACTTTGGTTTTGTAAGCAATACAAAATTTTATAGAAGTATAATTACTAAATGGATTAGGGTAATTTTGACCCAAATAGAACTCTGTCGGAACTAAATTATTCGTATTTACAATATTTAAATTCATAAAAGAAATCATATATCAATTCTTTTAATCTTCTATTTTATTAGTGAAGTTTATTTTAATGGCAGTCATCCAGACTTATTGGATAACTGCCATTTTCTAAGCATGCTTCAATGTGTTTTAATGTATCCGCTTTCTGTACCTAACCAAGTTGACATATCTGCTGGGGCAATGATATTATTATCCATGAAGCACTGTAATCCTGTTAATGCTCCCCCATTCCCATGCCCTACTTCTTTCAAAGGGAGCGTCCATCCATCTGAACCAAGAATACCTTTTCCGTGCCATGTCATAATCCATTGTCCGCCTTTTGCCTCATCTGATGTTGGAGTGAGTATCAGCTTTCCCCACCATTCGCCTACGCCAGCAGCAAAGTCCACATTACAGTTTAGTTCAAGATCTCCAGACCCACTAAGTAGATCAGCGCCACCATCCTTAAATATTACATCGAATTGGATTGTCTGCTTCAAACCCCTTAAAATTAATTTACCGTCAGGTTCTTTCATAAAACCCGCGCTAGGATCACTTCCCGTTAGCGTCATTTTCCCGGTAAATTCTCTGGGTAAGTTTTTTTCCATTGTGACTGGTTGATCTATAGATTGGTCTCCAGGTGATACAGGCAATTGTGATTTTTCAGAACAACCTATTAGGAAAAACCCCGTAAAAGCAGATAAAACAACTAAAAATTTTAGTGTTTTCATAAAGTATCCTCCGGTTTTTTAATTTGTTAAAAACTTTCACAAAACTCGCTACCTGTTAAAGGCGAGATTCCGTCTTGCGGTTAAATAGATTAATACAGGGTATAGAGTTCTGGAAAGTTTATTTAATTACCATCTAATGATAATATCTGGGAGAAGGTTTTTCTACCAGATTTGCGGAAATAAATATCGATTTTGAATATATGATTTAAAATTGAAGGGATAATGGGGATTGCAAGTATTTTTTTCACTAAATGTAAAAGAAGTCACGAGTTATTGATCACTGGAATCGTGTTGATATTGTGTTGGAGTAACACCAAATTGTTTTTTAAAGCATTCGGCGAAATATGATGGATTATTAAAACCTACCTCAGGAGCAATCTCAGAAATATTTCCAAATTTACTTTCTATTAGTTTAGCAGCTTTGTTCATTCTTGTGCTTTTGATTAATTCAATCGGCGGCTCACCGATCAGTGCCTCAATTTTTTTAAGAAGCAATGATCTGCTTACCGCCATATTATCTGCAAGTTTTTCTACGCTGAATGAAGAATCGGAAATATGCTCATTTATATTTGTTATGGTTCTTTGTAAAAATCTATGGTCGACAGGTGTAATATTTACTTCGTCAATCTCAAATAATCCATTCTTCCTGAAATGTTCATGGATTCTTTCTCTTTGATCAATTAGATTTTTTATCCTTGCTTTTAATTCTTCGGTATCGAAAGGTTTCATTATATAATCATCTGCTCCGGTTCTAAGGCATGTTATCTTATCCTCAATTGTAGCCTTAGCAGTTAATAGAATAATTGGAATATGACTTGTCCTTTCGTCCGATTTAAGTTTATTACACAGCATAAATCCATCCATCTTTGGCATCATTATATCACTTATAATCAAATCTGGTATTTGTTCAATAGATTTATTCCAGCCTGCTAAACCGTCTGCTGCTTCAAGAATTTTGTAATCTATAATCAAATTTTCTTTAATGTAACTTCTAACGTCGAAGTTGTCTTCTATAATTAATAGAAGGGGTTTTGCGCATTTATCATTAATTAAGTATTCAGTAAAGTCCGTATTAATTTTTTCTTGAATAAACATCTCATCCGGAATTAAATGACTTTCTCCTAAATTTACAGATGTCTCGAAAATTTCTTCATCCTTTAAATGTTCTTTCCCTAAAGGAATGCTTATCATAAAGGTTGTGCCTTTACCTTCCTTACTTTGTACCTCAATCTTACCTTTGTGCAATTCTACTAATTCCTTTGTCAATGAAAGCCCTATCCCGGTACCTTCTGTCTCTTTTGTACGGCTGCCGTCAGCCTGGTAGAAGCGATCAAATATCTTCGGTATCTTTTCTTCCGGAATTCCAATCCCTGTATCACTAATTATTACATTTACATATTGTTCATCTTTTGTTAAGGTAATTTCAATATTACCGCCATCTGGTGTAAACTTGAAAGCATTAGAAAGAATGTTAGTGATTATTTTTTCAATTTTATCTTTATCAAAGAATATGATAATTCCATCTTCGAATGAATTGAATTTCAAATTTATCTTTTTTCGATCTGCGTAGGAACAGAATGATTGCAATAGTGTTTTTATTATTGGCACAATGTTTTGTGAGCTAGCCTGGAGTTTCATGCTGCCTGATTCCAGTTTAGATATATCAAGCAGTTGGTTTACCAATGCTAAAAGCCTCTTAGCATTTCTTTGAACAACTTTTAATTCGTCTATAATTTTTTCATCTTCAGTCGTTTCAATAATCTGCTTAACCGGCCCAAGTATTAACGTAAGAGGAGTTCTAAATTCATGAGATATGTTTGTAAAAAAACGGCTTTGTATCTCCCGCGCCTCTTGAAGCAGATCAATTGTTTCTGATAATTGGCCATGCGCTTTCTTTAGTTCTGCAGTTCTTTCTTCTACCTTTATTTCGAGGTTATTCTTATAATCCTCTAATTTTTCATATTCCTTTAATAATTCTTCATTTGAATCAGTTAATTCCCAAAACGCTTTATTAATGCTAAACAGCCAACGGAATCCTCTTTTAAATCTAAAGAAGATGCTTTCTTTTTTCCATGTCATCTCATAGATAGCACCTTTAGGAATTAATTGTAAGTCTACTTTGCAATCTTTTAACCCTGATTGAATACCAAGCTCTTTGATACATCCTTTATTCCCGTAAGCAAATTCAGGCATGTGCTCATATTCTTCTCCGACTAAAAGTGTAAATATAATTTTTTTGGAACCAATCAATTCTATTTGCATCATCTGAAGACCTAAGACATGAGAAGTAATTCTTTGAAGTATCTTATCGGCAAACAACTTAGAAATTTTCTTTGAGCTTAAAAGAAAAAATCCTATCAATCCTATAACCATCATTCCGCTTCTAACAAAATCAGCTCCAATGTTTTCAAAATCTTTTAGGGAAAAATGGGATCTCATATTAGAAAGAATTTTACAGTAAACCCACCATTCAACTCGTTCCCGCTTATTTAAGAAATATGATTCATCGTAAGGAGTTCCGATTAAAAAATCTTTAAATGATAATCCTTTTTCTTTTACTGCATTAATCACCGGGACAAAAAGTCTATTGGAAACTTCTTTTTTTATTGTGCTGTCTCTTTTTACTTCAAATTTTATTTTATTATTTATCATATCAAATTTCCCAACGCATTATTTAAATTAAATATCGTACAGAAGATTTGCTTTCGCATTGCTTGAACGTATACTGATGCAATTTTCTGTCATGAAAAACTTTCCATCTTCTGTTTCCTCTATATCATGTATCGAACAAATTTTATTGTGTTGAAAAGAAGATGCGGCTTGTGCTTCGTAGATAAATCTTGTCTTTGCTTTTTCGTCGCAGAGTAATTCTGATGGTATGAATTTCTGTGCAATCATTATGGGTAGTTTGAGATTTTCATTTTTGTATATTTCGTCCATTCCCCTGTTGCCTAATTTCTCTTTGATCATATATCGTGTGACTATCTCTTCGATCATCTGTTGTTCTCATTTTAATGATAAATCAACACAATCTTATTTGCTCAGAATCTCGAATACATTTCAATTCATTAATGCCTTTCCCGTTTATTCGAGTTCTCACAATAATTTGGATCATGTAAATGAACAACTCAAAAAAAAGAAAATAATTTTCTTTAGAAGGTTTACAGATTATTCGATTATTTGTGCGATTATTATTTTTTAGAAATGTTATTATTAATTAAATACATAAAATATTTAAAATATTGTAGTGCAATAATTTATATACTTAATTAATCACAATGTTAAACAGCTACCCTTCTCTAAAAAACTAGACGGGTTTTTTATCGATAAATCTGTCATGATAAAATCCATTATTTAATCTCAATTTCATTTCTTTTTCTTAAGCCTGCTGCATACATTTTTAATCTGAAAAACAGACTCTTCCCTGTCAATCTTCTGTTTATGTATTATTTTGCTGATCTTATCTCTTAATAAAAACGCTTATTTTCGACAGAAATCGCATTTCTCAAATTAAATTTCGCATTTATTAAGAAAGAAAATGCATTATTTTGGAAATGGAATGCGTTTTCTTGGAAACAAAATGCAAATTATGGAAAAAATATTGCGTAGTATAAGATAGAAACTGCCTTTTGTTTCTTAGTTATCTAATCTTATAAGAAAGGAAATGCATTTTGTTTCTTGGAAATCCATACTTGCAAGAAAGGAAATTCCTTTTCTAAATTGAATATCACATTTAGAAAGAAATATAATGTAATTACTTATTTAGAATTAGCAATTCCTAAGAAAGAAAATGCTTTTTGAAATTAACAATCTCTAAATATTTTTTTAGAAGTTACAACTTTATAATCTGTAGAAGTCAGCTTAATTAAGTTTCATTGTGTTCTATTCTTAAAAGAAACATCTCTTTTGGGATTGAATCTAATAACAATGTACGATTTTAAAGCTTTACAATTTCAACTCTTCGATTTTTCGCTTTACCCTCTTCAGTTCTATTGTCAGCAATTGGCTTTGATGCGCCCCATCCTTTTGAAGTAAGTCGTGTCTTATCAATGCCCAGTGCAATTAACGCCTTCATTACAGACGTGGCTCTGTTTTCTGAGAGTGTTTGATTTGATTTATCGCTTCCAACATTATCTGTATGCCCTTCGATGCTTATTTTTAAGTCGATGTTTTGTTTTAACATCACTGCAATTTGATTTACAATCTCCTGAGACTCAGGTTTAATATCAGATTTACCAGTTTCAAAATTAATATACAGCGCAATGAAACCATCCTTATTCAAAGCATTC
The DNA here is from genome assembly GCA_023475265.1 of Bacteroidota bacterium. Classification (GTDB taxonomy): domain Bacteria; phylum Bacteroidota; class Ignavibacteria; order Ignavibacteriales; family Ignavibacteriaceae; genus FEN-1297. The sequence continues at coordinate 21,755 of JAMCWE010000133.1, read as the reverse complement.
ATCATCTCGCTCGCCTGAATTTCCTGTTTCATTGCTTCCATTTCCAAAATATATAATGTATAATGTTCAACCTCATTAGCCGTGCCGCCAAAGCTGCCAATCTTAACCCAGTATTCTTTATCTTTTGCAGTAAGATGAAATGTAGCTTCCAATTCATCACCCAAAGCATCGGTATTTCTGTATACCATTTTACCGCCGTTCTTCACAACTGCATTTTCGTAATTCTTCATAATTTGCAAAGGACTTTTTTCTTTTTCACCCGATTCGGAATTGAAGTAGTATACAATAGATTTGAGGTTCCCTTCTTTAACTTCCGATTTTTCACTGCTCATGCGAAGTTTAAGTTCGTTATAATTTTCAGAGCATTCGGAAATATAGAAATTGGGGAACCTTGTAAATAAGGAATCATCTTTGCATCCTTCAGCGTCTGTTTGAGCCAATGCTGCATAAGACATTAATAATAATAAAGCTAAAGTGAGAATAGTTTTTTTCATTGGTGCACTCCATTTGTTTTGAATATTAGTTGGTTAAAAAGAACGATGTAACTTTTTGTTCCAATATTTTTTATTTAAAATATTCTATTTAACTATTCTATAATTTTATAAACTCTACCCTGCGGTTGAGAGCCTTGTTTGTAATGCTGTCATTAGGCGAAACAGGTTCACTTTCACCTTTTCCATCAAATTCAATTCGTGATGCATCTACATTAAAATCTTTAACTAAAGCGTTCTTAACTGAAGCTGCACGGCGCTTTGATAAATCAAGGTTCGAGTTATTATCGCCGTCCGAATCTGTATGCCCGACAATTTTAATATTTACGTTTGGATTATCATTTAGTATAGCTGCAATTTCTTTTATCGAAGGATATGATTCCGGCTTTACAACATCCTTATTTACATCGAAATAAATTCCATAGCTGATTAGCTTACCTTCTGTAAGAAGCTTGCTGCGCATATCCGGCAAACCTGTTGCTACGCGGAAATTGCCTATCATCGGGATACCGCCGTCAAAACGAACCATATTATATTTTACGGTCTTCGGTACTACTCTCGGAAGATCAAATAATTTTTCTTGGTCTTTATACAGACGGATTCTTTGTTTTTGTACCCATATCGAAATTCTATATTTTTTATCTGCTAGCAATCTATTCTCGCCAACGCTTCCTCTTTGGTCTGGAGTTCCATCTGAATAGTAAGCGCTGTAATAATTATTATAGCCAAATTCGAATTTAATACCGGTGCCTCCAGGTCTTGCCAATCCGTATATCAAATCCTTTGGTTTAATTGTGCTGATTAAATAAAAGTTATATGTAGTGCCTCCGTTATTTTTCGGATCCTTTTGCGGTACTACATCAAACTCTATGGTATAATTTTCAGGTAATGTTACAGGTGCATCAAGAGTTGTTACTCCTCTTCCGTTTGTTATATGAAACCATCTCCCAGGAAAAAGATTTGTCGTTACTACTTCACCGGAACCTGTTGTGTTCCATTGAATTGGAAAGTCTCCTATATTCTCTGATGTAAAATCATCGAAGAAGATAACTTTCTCTCCAGGAATAAAATCATATTTAGAATTAATTACAACTTGCGGGTTGTTTTCTGTTTCTTTAATCGTTTGAAGATTCTTCTGGCTGTCTTTCGATTTGGTGGAGTCTTCTTTCTTCTTATCACTGCTTCCAGTTAATTGCTTTTCAGCTTCGTCATAAGCTTTTTCTACACCTTTGTTGACCTTCTCTTCAACTCTTTTTTCTCCTTCTTTTTTAACTTTCTCCTCAGTCTTTTTTTTCAGCTTCTCAAAAAATTGTGCTTGTGAAGTTTGGATAAAACCAAACGCAAGTATTAAGGAATAAACAAAGATTAGTTTTTTCATAATTCGACTCCTCGTTTTGTTTTTATATAATAGATCCCGGTATTATTACATTTAATTATCCCAATTTGCTATGAACTTTTTAAAGTGATTAAATAATTCATCTTTATTCATTATTCAAAATTCTTTGTGTTTAACTTGCTGTTAATAAAAAATTCACTTGAAATCATATAGTTATGACTACTTTAAATTTTCTTATTAATAATTTCTTGTCCCTGAGTTTGAATTGCCCACCCTGAATTTTTCAGCTGCCAATAATATTTATTTTACTCAGTGAATATGCTTTTATTCAACACTTATATTTTTTTCTAATAATATTTTTTGGCCATCTAAATTATAACATAATAAATTTATTCATTGAAGTAAATAAAAAAATATAAAACAGTTTAATAAATTGTCTTCAAGTTTTAACAATGTTGACAATTATTGTTGTGCCGTTAATTAGTTTTTATTTAACTCTTTGAAATATTTGGTTTTCAAATTCTTCCTTTTCTCCTTGTCTTTCGTACCAGTCCCTACCTAAGAACTTGGTTACTTCTCCCTCCAATGCTTCTTGAACAACTTTTTACAGTTGGAAGTTTCTATTTTGCAGTAAAGAGTAACAACTATACAGTAGGTTATTTCCTTTTTACAGTTGAGAATTTCAAGTACGCAGTAAGGTTGTTCTTGCTTACAGTAGAAAGTTTCATACTTGCGGGTGAGTGTTTCAACATTACGGAAGGGAGTTCCATCTTTGCGGATGGGTTTTTCATAAATGAGGGGCAGAATTTCTTAAATATTGATGAGTGTTTCTTAAATCGGGGTGTTTGTTTCCTTGTGTAAATGCAAACTAATCTATGAAAGTATTTTTTTGATTTCTATTATAAGACTGGGCAAATCTTTTTTCACAGTATTCCAGACATACTTGAGATCAATTTCATCGTATCCGTGAATTGGGAGATTTCTTATATCATTCAATTCATTAGTTAGAAATGCATCTTATTCTTACATAGCATAAACTATTTTTTAATTTTTATTCTGCATGAGATTGATTAGAGGGTGCAGCACAGCACATGCCTAATGAGGTTCTTTATACTTCGGTTTTCTGATAAAAGATTTTTCATTATACTTGTGCGTTACAGGAATTAATAAATTACAATAAATTTAAAAATGAAGTTATCTTTTATCGAACCGCGCATAGAATTAAAGACTCTTATTAAATCTATCTGGATATTTGAAAGTTCGATTGGAATGCCGTTATCTGATACCAGCCTTGCCGTACCAAACGGATGTCCTATACTTATTATCAATTATCAAAACTCGATAACTTCCTTTGCTGAAGGACAGGCAAATGAAAGCAAAGAGCAAGGTTTGTATTTTGTTGGGAACAGAGATATCCCGGTGCAGCTTTGCACTCCATTCGGAAAGACAGGCTTTATAGGAATTGAGTTTTATCCATACGGTGCTTACCCAATTTTAGGAATACCGATGGTTGAAACGGCTAACCGTCTTTTACCAATTGAAGAGCTTTTAGGCAGGTGGGGCAAAAAAATATTCGAAGCGCTCCGCAATATAGAAAGCATTGCAGGAAAAATAAATTTTATACAAGATAAACTACTTGAAAGCGTTCGTAAAAAACAACTTCAAAACTCAATCGTTGAATACTGCGTTAACACTTTGCAAGCCACAAACGGCTTAATTCCAATAACTGAAATGGAGCGCAAGACCGGCTACACCCGCCGTTATCTTGAAATACTTTTTAAAAACCATGTTGGTTTTTCTCCAAAGACTCTTGCCGGTATTTTCCGCTTTCAAAAATTCTACCGCAATTGGGCAAGCGGAAAATCATACAGTGAGCTTACAGAGGAACTTAATAACTATTATTTTGACCAGGCACATTTCATAAAGGAATTTAAGCGGATGACCGGCTTCTCTCCCCGCCAATTCACGCAGCAAGTCTCAAACGAGTTTGGCCGCCGTCTCTCTCTTCGCTGACATTTCGCATTTTTACAATAATTAAGTTAAAGTAAACTTTAAAATTGACTTAATAAAAGATGTAGTTATTTATAAAATCCGAGTGGGTAATATTTACAATACTGTTAATGATAAAAAACAAGCAAGAAAGGAGTTAAGCATAAGTGAAAACCGATTCAAAAACGGAAACTGATTACAGATTTCCAACGGCTTCGAAATGGCACTCTCCACGTGCAGTAGTTGATGGCGGCAGCGGTACGATAATCGCCACTGCCGAGATTTCCGCCGCTCCCGAGCGTATTTTTCGTGCACTTACAACGAACGAAGTTGAACGCTGGTGGGGACATCCGGAATTCTACCGCTGGACAGAATGGAAAGCGGACCTACAGGTCTGCGGTCAATGGAGTGTTAAGGTCGTCTTTACTGACGGCAGCACCAATGGCGGCTGCGGCGAGTTCGCTGAGATTGACGCTCCTCGCAAAATCGTAATGACACGAAGATTTGATGAGCATCCGCTTTTAGGCTCCCGGGAAACAACAATAACTTACCGCCTTAACCCAACTGCAAATGGTACGTTCATAACCGTACGCGACGAAGGCTTTATAGGCCGAAGTGAAGCAGCTTTTGGAAATGCGGAACATTGGGAAAGAGTTCTCGGTTGGCTTGAAGCTTACTTCAAGCAACTTGATAAAGATTAACCCTAAATAAAAGGAAGAAATAAAATGAAACAGAAAGATTATCAAAAAAGCTTCTCAACGAATGTCACAGCCAAAGAGGCATTTGAAAATATTACTAACGTCTCCGATTGGTGGACCAACAGCTTTAAAGGAAGCGCAAAAAATTTAAACGATATGTTCGAGGTTAGTTTCGGCGAAACAAAAGTGAACTTCAAAGTAATTGAAGCGATTCCATTCAAGAAATTAGTCTGGCAAGTCACCGGCTGTTATTTAGATTGGCTCAAAAACAAAACCGAGTGGAACGGTACGAAGATAGTCTGGAACATTTCAGAGGGAAAAAAAACGACGCAAATTGAAATGACACATGTCGGATTAGTCCCGGGCATAGAGTGTTATAAGGACTGCGAGGCAGGATGGAATCAATATGTAGGCGAAAGTTTACCCAAACTAATAGCCTCAGGCAAAGGCGTCATCTTTGAAGGATCCAGAGGATAGACATAGAGGAATTATTATGAATGTATTTTTAGGTGAGCATTCAAAGATGACCGCTCACTCTTCTGTGCGAGAACATGTTCAAAAGTTTTACCGCGATGTATTAGGATGTAAATTAACTATAAAGTCCGGAACGGATCTTACCTATTTCCATATTGTATGCCTCAAGATAATTTTTTGCCTGTGCAAGGTGCACGTCCTCCAAATTTATAACTGCCTTAAGTTCAACCATAATTTTTTCTTCAACAAAAAAAGTCAACTCTCCTTGTGCCGATATTATAACTTTTATAAAAAATCGGCATTTCTTTTTCCCTCTCAGATGTTAATCCTTCAAGATTCATCTCAATAGCAAGTGCCCGCTGATAGATAACTTCCTGGAATTCATTACCCGAAATAGAATGTACACGCATCGCACGTCCAATTATACGCTTTGTAATATCTTCATATTTCATTTTATACTCCATTGTCTGAACCATGATTTACTTGATTTTAAGATTTCCTTGATTTATAAATATGATGTTCATTCATAATTGATTTTATTTTTAATCATGCCTATCCTTTAATCCTAAGAATCATGGTTTAGAGAATTATTTTCCAAAATGTTCGCCTTTTGTAATATAAAATTTGTCAAACAAATTTATTGTAGGATCACAGTGCGAAGTAATAACCTCAATGACAGTCCCCAGCGTTGGAGCTTTTGAGTTTTCCGTATAAATAATTTTACCGTATTCATCACCAAACCAATCATATTTCATATTGACAAATTCCTCAGTAAGAATTTGCGGTACTGCGCCATCCTTGTATAATGTTTTTAATCCGGCATCAATATCAATCAATACATCAATCGAAAGGTTCTCTTGCTGTAAAGCTAAATTAAGATTATCAATTTCATCCCGATGATCAACCGTAACTATCAATGAAGGACATATTGAAAGAATTTCTATAATCTTCTTAATTTTTCCTGTCGATGCAATTGGTCCGGTTAAAAGTATTCCTTTGATGCCTGCCTTTGCCAGCAACTCCGCTTCGGAAACTTTAGCAGCACAAACACTGAAGGATATCAAGGTCGAGTATCAAACATGGTGTTTCAAGATCAAATTTGTTCTGTCTTAATGTATACACAATTAAATATTTTTAATAATAGAATTTAAAATCTACAAGAATTTTATTCATGAAATTCAGACGTTCCAACTTCACTAAATATCCAACAATCAGAATCCTTGCATCCGGCATATTGAATCCGATTTCTTGCATCTAGAATCCAGCACTCACTTCACGTTGCTCAATATCTTCAAAAACTCATTCGCATCAACGTAACCGGTTATTCTTTTTACTTCCTCACCCTTGGAGTTAATAATAAGAACAGTCGGCACACCAACAATGTTGTACTTATTTCTTAACGCCTCTACTTCCGGCGAAAGCGACTTAGTCATATTCGCTTTGAACGTCAAGAAATCCTTAGCAGTACTAATCACCTTCGGATCTCTGAAAGTTGATGCATCCAATTCCTTACAAGGTATGCACCAGTCAGCATAGAAGTCTATAACCATTCCCTTGCTGCTTCCAAGACTTGCAAGTGAAGTATTCGCAGTATATGACTTCCAATCAATCTCACCTTTCTGCGATGGTATTAAAGAATAAATAGCCGCTGCCAATATGATAATTGAAAATGCAATCTTAAAAATCCTAAATCCTTTTATCTTATTACCGTACTTTTCAAAGACTAAAAGATAAATAGCAGTTAATATCATGAACGCCGGTAATAAGTAACCTGAAAAGTTTTTCGGTAACAAAGGCAGCAGAAAATATATAGCCATTCCTATAAGAATGAATCCGAAGATATGCTTAACCGCTTCCATCCACTCGCCTGCTTTAGGCAGCTTTTTAATCTTACCGGAGAAGACAGCTAATATTAAATACGGCAAACCTAATCCCAATGCAAGAACAAAGAACATCAAAAATCCGTAATAAGGATCGGCTTTAGCTGCGACATAAGTAACCAATCCTAAAACAAAAGGACCGATACACGGTGCGGCAACTATTCCCATCGTTAATCCCATAAAGAAAGCGCCGTAATATCCGCTCTTGGCTCCACCCGCTTTTGCCACCAATGAATTAGGTAGTTGAAATTCATATACACCGAACATGCTTAATGAAAGTACTATAAAAACCAGTGCAATAAATATTATTACAATTGGATTTTGCAGCAGCGACCCAAACACAGCACCGCTTAATGCCGTAACAACTCCTATTACAGAATAAGTAATTGCCATTCCTATTACAAAGAATGAGCCCATCAAGAACAATTTTTTCGTGCTCCCTTCGCTCTGACCTCCGAAGAATCCGACAGTTATTGGTATTAAAGGATATACACAAGGAGTAAGATTTAGCGCAAGTCCTCCTATAAAAATAAATAATAAGCTAAGCAATATTCCGCTGTGCTCTAAAACTGAAGAAATAGAACTATCATTTTCCCTATCTGAAGTTTTAATATTAGAAAGATTGACATCTATGTTCTTAAAAACATCTTGGTTTATTTCACTTATACCCGCTGACTGAGGAACCACTTCAAAAGTTAATGTATCCTTAGCCGTAGCCGGCGGTAGGCAAGTCTGGTTATTGCATGACTGATATCCCACATTCACTGGAATCATGTATTTCCCCGGTGCTAAATCTTTTGAAGCTTCAACTATTCCACCTAAATAAATTGCTCCTTCCCAAACTGAAAGCGGCTTATCGGAAAAGCTTAAGTTCACATCTTGCGCTTTGGGATATACAATATTCTTAAGCGTAAATCCCTTAGTAGAATCAATTGTAAGCTTAGTAGGAATCAAGAAATCATCATGAGGCTTATTTGAATTGATATGCCAGCCATCGCTTATAACAGCTTTTACTGCCAGCTTAAATTCACTTCCGGCATATACTTTATCAAATGAGTTATACGCTTTTATCTGTACAACCTTCTTCTCCGTCTGACCAAAATTAAATTGATTCCCTATTCCAATTAAAATTAGAATTACTGCAAATGTTAGTTTCTTAATTTTCATATTATTTATTCTTTAATTGATTATTAGCTTTCTTTCATGCACTCATGCATTCCCATGCATCCATGCTTCCTTTTACTTTCTCCATCCTTGCACAATCGGGTACCTTCTTCCATACCCAAAAGCTTTCTTCGAAACTCTCAAAGCAGGTGCCGCTTGCTTACGCTTGAATTCATTTACATCAACCATACGTAAAATTCTTTTAACTAACTCGTTATCCCCAATAATCTCAGATATTTCATTTATCTCTTTATTTTCCTCAAGATACATTCTTAATATTTTATCAAGCAGTTCATATTCCGGAAGGGTATCTTGATCTTTCTGTCCATACCTCAGCTCAGCCGATGGAGCTTTAGTTATTATTTCATTAGGGATTATCTCTATATCATTGTTGATATACTTCGCAATCCGGTAAACCTCCGTTTTATATACATCTGCAATTACAGCTAACCCCCCGCTCATATCGCCGTATAACGTGCAATATCCTACTGCCATTTCCGACTTATTACCCGTCGTAAGCAGAAGATAATTATGCTTGTTAGACAATGCCATTAAATATATCCCTCGAATCCTTGCCTGTATATTCTCTTCTGTTACATCAGGATGCTTACCGTTAAAAGAACCATCCAGCATTTCAATTGTCTTATCCACAACAGGCTGAATCGAAATCTCTTCCGATGAGATGCCTAGATTATTAATAAGTTTCCTTGAATCTATAATACTCCCCTCGCTTGAAAACTCTGACGGCATTAAAGCTACATGAACGTTTTCTTTACCTAGAGCCTTAACCGCAATATAAGTAACCAGCGCCGAGTCTATTCCTCCGCTTAACCCAACAAGCACTTTCTTGAATCCAAGCTTACTGCAATATTCTTTTAATCCGTAAATCAAAGCATCAAGAATTTCTTCCTCAAAGCTTCTCTCTGATTTAAGTATTGGAGTGTATTTAGCTTTAGTATCAAATACAAAATAATCTTCGCTGTATGCTTTCCCAAGAAGAACCAAATTACCGAAATTATCAAAACACATGCTTGCACCGTCAAATACCAAATCTGTTTGTCCGCCTACATTGCAAACATAAGCAAGTGGAACCTTATCACGCCTTGTTAGTACAGAAAGCATTTCCTGCCTGTCTTTTCTATGCCCGTAATGATAAGGACTGGCAGATATGTTAATTAAAACAGTAGCTCCTTTATCAATCAGCTTCTTAACAGGATCTACGCTGTATCTCCGCTTATACCAGTAATCTGCATCATTCCAGATATCTTCACAAATAGATATTCCCAATTTCTCTCCATGGAACTCAAACACGTATACATCTTTTGCTGAATCAAAGTAACGCATCTCATCAAATACATCGTAATTAGGAATTAAGGTTTTATGCTGTGTGAATTGTACCTTGCCCTCAAAGCAAAGCAGTGCTGAATTATGAATATCAGTTCCGATTAAATCATCACGCTCTGTTATTGTACCAAAGATAAGTCCGGTCTTCCCGGTTATTGATGCAATCTCTTTTGATGCATTTATAGCCGCCTGCCTAAACTCTTCCTTCTCAACTAAATCCTGCGGCGGATATCCAACAAGTGAAAGCTCCGGGAAGATTACCAATTCAACACCATCATTCGCTCCCTGTTGGTAGCCTTCAATAATCTTCTGCTTGTTATTCTTTATGTCACCGATTACCGTATCAATCTGAACTAACGCTATTTTCATATTGCCCTATATGTTTGTCCCAAAAATATAAAAGCCATAAAGATTTTACAATTGATTATATATCTTCTTTTTCTTCCCAAGTATTTATAAATATCAACCACTTTTGTAATTTGTATTTATAATTTCAATCGTTCTTTCTCTTGAACTTGATCTTAAACTTAATCCTAAAATTGAACTTAATCATGAACTCAATCTTATGACATCCATTACCAAATATTACTCGATGACAAAGACAATAATACTTTCATTCATTTTATTTTTATCCATAGAAATATTTCCACAGGATACACTTTTAATTAACGCCGATTATATTCCGCACACAGATACTACTCTCGTGTTCTATCCAAAAGATTATAAACCGGAAACTTCATATCCATTGTTATTCATGCTTCACGGTTACTCGGGCAATTATGAACAGTGGAATGATATTACAAATCTCGACAGCGTTGCAACTAAAGATGAATTTATCATAGTCTGTCCAGATGGCTTTTATGATTCATGGTATGTTGACAGCCCGATGAAAAAGAATAGCCAGTATGAAACATTCTTCTTCAAAAATCTAGTACCGGAAATATTTAAGAAATATAATATTGATAAAAAGGACATCTTCATTACCGGATTAAGCATGGGCGGGCATGGTGCAATGTACCTCTTTCTTAAACATCCCGATTTCTTTAGGAGCGCCGGTAGTACAAGCGGTATTCTAGATATTACTGCATTCCCTAACAACTGGGAAATGCCCAAAGTCTTCGGCTCATATACTCTTCATCAAAAGAGATGGGAAAAATATTCTGATATATATCTGCTAAAAAGCTTTAAGGATAAAAATAAAAAGATAATTGTTGACTGCGGAACGGAAGACTTTTCTTTTAAGGTTAACCAAGCTTTTGCAGACAGCTGTAAAGCAATAGGTATACAAATTGATTTTATCACCGGACCCGGTAAACATGAGCATAAATATTGGAGTAATTCAATTGCAAAACACTTTGCCTTTTTCAAAAACATAATAGACAATGAAGAAAAATAGGGTAAAGATTTATACCATTGATCTTATTTAATTCCCGTTTTTCATATGCAATTACCAATAATAATAATTATCATTTAACATCTGTTTATTTTTAATATTATTACACCGGAAACTTAAACTCTTATTATGGGAGGCACAAAATGAACAGCAAGAAATTATACCGGTCCAGAAAAGATAAAATGATCGGCGGAGTTGCAGGCGGGTTAGCTGAATATTTCGACATAGATCCAACTCTCGTTAGAATCATTTTTATCGTTACTCTCTTTATCGGAGGAGGAGGATTTTTAGCATATATTATTATGTGGATTGTGGTCCCCGAAGAACCATTTATATTTGTAACTCCAGATACTTCTGCTAAACAGACAACATCAGAATCTGAAGTTAAAACTGAACCGCCTCAGCAGCCTGTTTATGAATTTCATCGTCAAAGAAGAAGAAACATCGGCGGTATGATTCTAATAGTCATCGGCGTACTTTTTCTAATGGATAACTTTATCCCAAGATTTCACTTTGGGGATTTTTGGCCGCTGATACTAATAGCAATTGGCGTAGCTTTACTCTTAAAATCAAAAAATAATTAAAAACTTCCTGGAAGAATAAATATGAAAACTAAACATATTTTCTGGGGCTTGCTTTTTATCTCGATCGGAATATTGATCTTACTTAACAATATCGATGTGCTTCATCTTGATCTGACAGACATATGGAAATTTTGGCCTGTGGTATTTATACTTTGGGGAATTTCTTACTTCGCAAAAAACAAAATCCTTAAAGGATTCATTGCCGGTTTAGCAGCTATTATTTTAGCCATAACATTATTCGGATTCTTTAATTCATCATATAATTTTTTCTACAATGCTTTCACTTTAAATGATGATGGAGTCAATATTACATTTGATAGTAGCCTGGATACTTCCAATTATTTTGAATCCTATGATTCTAATATTAAAAAATGTGACTTCTATTTAACTGCCGGCGCCGGTGCTTTTGTACTTCATGATTCTACTGATAATTTAGTCTCTGCAATTGCACAAGGTGTAAAGAACAATTATGAAATTAATCGCACTAATTCCGATGACAAGGCAACCGTTAATATGAAAATGTTAAAAAGACATTTCATATTTAACGATGGACATAATAGAAACAGAACTTTCTTGAAGCTGAATACAAATCCTGCTTGGGATTTAAACTTTGACTTAGGTGCCGCTTCTCTAGATTTTGATCTTTCTCCTTTCAAAACCGATAATGTATATATTAAGATGGGCGCTGCTGCATTAAAGCTTAAGCTTGGAGATAGAAATGAAGTTTCGAATCTGACACTCAAAGCAGGTGTCTCAAGCATTGATATAGGAATTCCCGAATCAGTCGGCTGCGAAATTAGATGCAATACATCTCTTTCCTCAAAGGACTTTGATGATTTTAATAAAATAAATTCTAACCTTTATCGCACTGATAATTTTGACACGGCAAAGAAGAAAATTTACCTTAAGATTGATACAGGAATTTCTTCAATTCATGTTACCAGATATGTAAGCAGTTGGGAGTAATCTAATGTAAGATGTATGATGGCAAATGGAAGATGCATAAAAATATTTTGCGTCTTCCATCATCATTAACCATCTACCTTTTCTTTGTGGGTTTCCATAAGTGCTTTTCAAGATTTACGCAGCCATCTTTATCAAACTCAACTCCTTCCGATCTCAATAAATCTTCCATAATAAACGGATCACCGAAATGATGTTTACCGGTTAACGCTCCAAATCTATTCACAACTCTATGGCAAGGCAGTCCGGACTCCTTTGCACCATTTAATGCCCAACCAACAGTCCTTGCCGAAGATCTTATCCCGCAAGCTTCAGCAACATCTCCGTAAGTAGAAACCTTGCCGTACGGAATTTTTGCTACGACTTTATATACTCTATCAAAAAAATCTTCCTTCCGGTTTTTCTTTCTTACTTCAACTTTCTTTTTGCTGCCTTTGCTCTTTTTCATAAACTTGATCTTGAACTTAAACTCTTCCGAAATTAGTTCTGATTGAACTTCATCAAATAAGCTTTTATAAATTTATTCAAATCACCGTCCATTACACCTTGAACATCAGATGTTTCTTCATCAGTGCGATGATCTTTAACCATATTATAAGGATGAAATACATAAGAACGTATTTGGCTTCCCCATTCAATTTTCATTTTACTTTTTTCAACTTCATCAAGTTCTGCTTCATGCTTTTCTTTTTCAACTTGATATAGCTTTGATCTTAAAAGTTTCATAGCATTATTTTTATTTTGAATCTGAGATCGCTCACTCTGGCAAGCAGCAACAGTTCCAGAAGGAATATGTGTTATACGAACCGCAGTTTCAACCTTGTTAACATTCTGTCCGCCTTTTCCTCCAGAACGATAAGTATCAATTCTCAAATCAGCAGGATTGATTTCTATCTCTATTGTGTCATCAATTTCAGGAATTACAAAAACAGATGCGAAAGATGTATGTCTTCTTTTATTCGAATCGAAAGGAGAAATTCTTACAAGTCTGTGAACTCCGTTTTCAGCTTTGAGATAACCGTATGCAAACTCACCTTCAACTTCAATTGTTACACTTTTTATTCCGGCACCGTCGCCTTCCAGGATATCTACAATGCTCATCTTATAACCGTTCTGCTCTCCCCAGCGCAGATACATTCTCATCAACATCTCAGCCCAGTCTTGCGCTTCAGTTCCGCCGGCACCAGAATGTATAGTTAAAATACAGTTCCTCGCATCATCTTTTCCGCTAAGCATATTCTTAAATTCCGCATTCTCGATTGCAGCATTAAGAGACTTTAATTCATTTTCAATTTCGCCGGCAAATGAGTTATCCTCTTCCATCTGCGCAAGCTGAATAAATTCCTCAAGGCTTTGTGCTTTCTTATCAACATCTTTCCACAAATCTACCCACGATTGCTGCGTTTTAATTTCAAGTAATATCTTCTGGGCTTTTATTTGATCATCCCAAAAACCAGGCTCGGTTGTTTTATGCTGAAGGTCTATTATCTTTGAGTCTTTATTTTCGACGTCAAAGATAACCTCGTAATTTAGAGACTCGTTCTTTATATAAATTTAGCTGTTTTAATTCATCTTCGTACATTTTATGATCCTATTATTAATTTTCATAAAGTAAAATTTCCTTTCATGCTTTGCGTTTTCTTTGCGGACTTTGCGTGAAAAAGTAAGCTTCACGCAAAGAACACAAATTCATTTTAAATTATTAAACATCAAGTTCCATCCTCAGCAATGCAGCGGCAAGAGTTTTACCTTGTGCATCATGTTTAAGCGAAACAGTACCGCCGCCGCCTAGCGTATTATGAAGAAGAAAATTCAATGCTCGTAAATTTGGAAGCTCGAATCTTTCCACTTCTCCGAAACATATTCCTTCAAAATGCGTTTTTACTTTTTCCGTTGTTAATTGTTTCTTAATTATCTCAAATCCTTTATCGTCATTAGCGATAATTCCTATATTCGCAGCATCGCCTTTATCACCGCTTCTGCCGTGAGCTATTTCTAATAATTTTATTTTCATTTTTCTATTCCTATTAGTTTAACTTCCGGCTTTACTAAAGTTTTTGGCATTAGTGCAGGCCAATATGCAACTACTTCACTTGGTTTCGGTCTTCCACCGGCAAATCCTGTTACGCTCGGTGGTCCTGTTAAAATTAACGGAGCTATTTCTTTCCCGAATCTTTCCACAGATGCATAATCATTTGAGCGGACTCCGACTCTCAGCATTATTTCATTTATATCTTCCTCTTTAATCTCTGTTGATAAAGGTCCATGACATGAATTATATCCGACAAACTCACTCTTAATCTCATCAAATTTTAGGTTAAGATTCTCTAGTCTTTTCCTTAGGATTTGTTCCGCTGCTTTTGCTTTTGTTAAAGCTTGAGGCCATGAATAAGTTAAAGTTGCAAAAGCTGAATATCCGCTTTCATAAGAGCACGATACTTTATAAAACTCAGTTGCCGGTTTTCCTTTTATATCAAAAACTTTAACTCGGTCATTTCCTAAATCTTCAAGTTTGATTGTAGTAAAATCCGCCACACAATCCGGTGTAATATACATTTTAGGATCGCCTATTTCATATACAAGCTGCTCTGCAACGGTTGCAAATGAAACTCTACCGCCTGTGTTTGGATGTTTAGTAATAATAAATTCTCCGTTCGGAAAAGCTTCCGCAATTGGAAATCCAACTTCTGCCATATTTGGAATTGACTGCCAATCACCTAAAAAGTTTCCACCACTTGATTGAGCACCACATTCCAAAATATGTCCGGCAATTGTTCCAGCAGAAAGAAGATCGTAATCATTTTCCTTCCATCCGAATTCATAAATCATCGGAGCGAGTGTTAAACCGGTATCAGTAGTTCTTCCGGTTATAACAATATCAGCTCCTTTCTGTAAACCTTCAACAATCGGGAATGCACCGAAGTAAACATTAGCACTTAGCAATTTATCTTTAACCGGAATTATGGATTCATTTGTCTCCATATTATTAAGTTCGCATCCTTTAAAAATGATATCATCGATTCTATCTTTAATATCATCACCAAGAACAACAGCAATCTTTAAATTATTTATCCCAAGATTCTTTGCAACATCAACTACAGCTTCAGCACACGCAATCGGATTAACGCCGCCGCCGTTTGTAATTACTTTGATATTTTTTTCTTTACAAATAGGAAGAATTCTTTTCATCAGCTCCGGAATATCTTTTGCATATCCAAGCTTTGGATTTTTATTTTTCTGTTTTTGAAGTATCGACATCGTTACTTCTGCAAGATAATCCATCACGAGATAATCGACATCGCCTTTTGTAACTTGATTATACGGTGCATCGATCAAATCGCCCCAGAATCCTTGTCCCGAAGCTATTTTTATTTTTTCTTTCATTGAAGATCCTCTCTGCGGATAATTTCTTCCGCAATGATTTCTAAATCCTTTTGAGACTTAATATCAAACCAGATAATTCTGTCATCTGCTCTGAACCACGTTAATTGTCTTTTTGCAAATCTTCTTGTATTTCTCTTTATCAGTTCTGTCGCGCGGTCAAGAGAAATGTCACCTTTCAAATATGAAATAATTTCTTTATATCCAACCGTGTTTAATGAATTAAGTTTTCTATCGTACCGGTCTATTAAAGATTTGGTTTCATATACCAAACCATGTTCAATCATTTCATCTACTCTTTTTTCGATGTTGTTGTAAAGAACAGCTCTTTGCCATCGTAAACCATATTGTAAAAATTTAATGTCCGTATTTCTTTTCTGTTCTTGATGATGAACGCTTATTTGTTTTCCGGTTAAATGAAAAACTTCCAGCGCACGCATAACACGTTTCCAATTTTGCGGAAGCATTTTTGCGGCACTAACCGGATCAACTTTTTTTAATTCATTATAAATAAATTCATTGCCATTTAATTTTCTTTTTTCCAACAAATCATTTCTGAAATCTTCATCAGTATCAACAGTATCGAAAATACCATCTACCAAAGCTTTAATGTATAAGCCTGAGCCGCCCGCAACAATAGGAATTTTCTTTCTCGATGATAAATCTTTAATAATCTTTAAAGCATCATTTTCAAACTTACTTACATTATAATTTTCTTCGGGCTCAAGGACATCAATAAAATGATGTTTAACTTTTCGCAATTGTTCCGCCGAAGGTTTCGCAGTTCCAATATCCAGATGCCTAAATATTTGCCTGCTGTCGGCAGAGATTATTTCCGAATGTAATTTTTCTGCAAGCAAAATTGCAAGCGAAGTTTTGCCCGAACAAGTCGGACCGGCAATTACAATTACTTTTGATTCCAACCCTCTCTGCCTATTAGTGGAACAAAAGAAAATTCGGGAACGTCCTCAATATTGAAATTATCATTTTCCATCTTAGTAATTACTTTCAATATTTGAGATTGTTTATCACCAACAGGAATTACTAACCTTCCACCAACTGCTAATTGTTTCTTTAATGAAACTGGAACTGTTGGTGAGCCTGCTGTTACAATTATTCCATCGTAAGGAGCGAATTCCTCCCAGCCGATTGTGCCGTCACCGCATTTTGTATGGATTCTCAATCCCATTTCATCAAGAAGCTTTCGTGTTTTTAAGTAAAGATCCATGTTACGTTCAATGCTAAAAACATCCATACCCATCTTCTCAAGAATTGCTGCCTGATAACCGGAACCAGTTCCGATTTCAAGTATCTTAGATTTTTTTCTAAGTCTCAAAGCTTGAGTCATGTAGGCAACAGTATAAGGTTGGGAAATTGTTTGTCCAAAACCTATAGGCAAAGCTATATCTTTATAAGCGTGATGCCTCATTGCTTTAGGAACAAACTTATGGCGTTCAACGTTGCCCATCGCTTTTAGAACGTAGATATCGGTTATTCCTTTTTCCGATAATTTATCTATTAATTCTTCTCTTTCTCTTTCGTATGTAAGCACAAAAATCTTCTATTTTTTTAATTGAACAAAGATATAATAAAATTATTTAATTTTTTAATTATGTTTAGTAAAAGAAAATTAGTAAATATTATTGTAAACATTTAAAGGAGTTATCGATGTGGGGAATTTTTGGTGGAGCCGCAATAATAGCCGGGATGAGAATTTGCGATGTTACTCTTGATACTATCCGGGTTATTAACGTAGTACAAGGCAAAAGATTTACAGCTGGTATAATAGGATTTTTCGAAGTGCTTATCTGGATTTTTGCCATAAGATTTGTATTTCAACATTTGGATAATATTCCAAATCTTTTCGGATACGCTACCGGATTCGGTCTTGGTAATATTTTAGGAATAACTATCGAACAAAAAATAGGATTGGGCTTTGTTCAATTAAATATTATTTCTCTTCATCACGCCGATCAAATTGCCGATGAATTAAGAAAATCTAAATTTGGAGTAACTATACTACCAGCAGAAGGAGGATCGGGCGGAATATCTGTAATCGTTGTATTAGCTCCGCGCAAACAACAGACTAAAGTAATTAAGATGATTGAGGCGATAGATAAAAAAGCTTTTATAGCAATTCAAGCTTCTATTCCATACAGAGGATTTATGCATGGGGCAAGAAAATGATATTTTAGATACTTTTAATAAAAATAATTTCTGTTTTTATGATCATAAAATATACAATAGAATTTGCTACTTAGAATTATCAATGACTTTTATATCTTTTATTTTTATGTTGTCATATCTAATCAGCGGCAATATTTACATTTGTTGAATTGAAGTCGCTAGTCTTCCATATTTTTAATCGAAACTTAGATAACTCTAGGATGGTCTTGTTATTACACTTGACATAATGAGTTTTGTTAAAATTAGGTGTGCATTATTCTTGACCTGTATTAAAGGTTTTAAGTAAAATGTCCAAGTAAAGAATTTTTCTCCCGACCTTTAAACTTCATAAATATAAATTCTACCATTACTGTCTTAAATCAAAGATAGACTTATTTAATAATACTATATAAGTCTATTCAATAAAATCATTAAATTTTATAGGAGAGAGATATGAAAAAGTTACAAGCTTGTTTGATTTTCATTTTTGTTCTTCCCTTTGTAGTAATTTGTTTATTTGGATGTAAAGCACAGAACGAAGAAAAGGTTCCAATCACAACAACTTCTGAAACTGCAAGGGAGAATTTTATTAAAGCAAGAGACCTTACAGAAAAACTTCGCACCAGGGAGTCACTGGAATATTATCAGAAAGCTATTGATGAAGATCCTAATTTTGCGATGGCATATCTGATGAGAGCACAATATCGAAATACAAGCCAGGAAAGTTTCGATGATTTGAATAAAGCAATCTCACTGTCGGATAAAGTATCTGAAGGCGAACGGCTCATGATTTTAGGTGCTGAAGCCAGTGTGAATGCTAACATAACCAAAGAACATGAATACTATCAAAAACTCGTCTCATTATTTCCTAATGATGAACGGGCCATTAGTTTATTGGGCATAAGCTATTATACTCATCAAGACTATCCAAAAGCCATCGAACAATTTAAAAAGGCAACCGACATAGTACCTAGCTACTCTGCTCCTTATAATATGCTGGGCTATTCTTATATGTTAACAGATAATTATACTGAAGCAGAAAAAGCTTTTAAAAAATATATTGAACTAATTCCAGATGAACCGAATCCTTACGATTCTTATGCTGAACTTCTATTGAAAATGGGTAAGTATGATCAGTCAATTGAAAATTATCAAAAAGCCTTAAGTCTTAATCCTGATTTTATATCATCATACATAGGTTTATCCGCTGATTATATGTATAAAGGAAATTATAATGAAGCAAGAAATAGACTTCAAAAAATGTACGATGTTTCGAAAACTGATAACGATAGAATCACCGCTCTGTATTACAAAGCAGTAACTTATGCAGATGAAAACAAATTTGTTTTGGCTATTAACGAATTTGAAAAATCCTATTCATTAGCTGAAAAAAATAAAGATGCATATTTGATGGGTGTCGCTTTAGATAATAAAGGCGATATACTTTTTGAATCGAGTAAATACAATGATGCGCTTGCTAATTACAAGAAATCAATTGATCTGTTCAATAGTTCATCTGCAACTCAGGAATTAAAAGACAATTTAAAGTTAGGACATCTCTTCAATGAAGGCAGAGTAGCGTTAATGAAAAAAGATTTTAAAACTGCAGCTTCAAAATCGGATGAATTTATGGAAGGAGTAAAAGCAATAAATAATGCAAATCAAATTAAGCAAGCCAACAGCTTAAAGGCATTGATTGCTTTGGAACAAAAGAAAGCTGATGAATGTATCTCAGCACTTAATGAAGCTAACATGCAAAATCCGTATAATTTGTATATGATGGGTAAAGCTCATCATTTAAAGGGTGATACGGAAAAAGCAAAGGAACATTACAACAAAGCGATTAATTTTAATCAAATTCCGTCATTGAATTCATCGTTTGCCAGATTGAAGGCTAATAAAATGTTAAAATCAATGTAAGTGATTGCAAAATTTTTAATTTATCGATAGCCCTTCTCTAAGGTTTATTTTCATTTTACTGAAGAGAAGGGCTGGATAATTTTTATTCAATTCATTGTCGTTATTATTTACTATTTAAAAATCAAATAATAATTTTCTTTCCTTTTGTTTCCGGGAAAATCCAAATCCACGCACCGGTTAATATTGCAAATAAAGCTGCGAGAGAAATTCCACCACTTAATCCATAATTAACTGCGATAGTTGCGATGATTACCGGCGTAAAGAATTGAACTCCGCGAGCAAGATTAAATGCAGATCCCATAGCTGTGTTACGAATATTTGTTGGAAATAATTCCGAAAAAAGTGGACCATATCCGCTAAACATTCCGGTGCCTAATCCAACAAGAAACATAAAGCTTAAAATCAACGGCGGATAAATTGCGACTGCTTCCCAAAGCAAGGTAATCATTACTAAACCGATAGCCATAATAATTGAGTAAACAGTATAAGCCGGCCGCCGGCCATATCGATCTGCAAAGAAGCCGAAAGTAAAATAGCCAAGCAATCCACCGGCTTGTGTTATCAACATCCATTCCGCAGATTTAACAATTGTAAATTGGCGCTGCTGTTGTAAATATGCTGGAAGCCAGGTGTAGGTAAACCAATAAGCGGACATATCAAATATGGCAAGTATCAAACATTGAATAAAAAGCTTCCTGTAATTTTTTGTGAATAACAAAAGAAAGCTGCTTATATTTTTTCCTTCCATATAATTCGTGCTTGTTGTTGAATTTGCTGCTATTTTTTTTCTTTGCAGCCAAACATCGGATTCAGGTAAACTTTTTCTTGTGTACACAACTAGAAGCGCAGGCAAAATTGAAATAAAAAAACAAAACCGCCAGCCAATATGCTGCTCTAAAATTCCGCCAATAATTGAAGCAAGTACAATTCCAAAAGGAGCGCCCGTTTGCATAAAAGCTCCATATCTTCCGCGAACCTTAGCAGGGAAAGTTTCACCGACATAAGTTTGTCCAGTTGCCCATTCCCCGCCAACACCAAGGCCGGTAATTATTCTAAAGAATAATAGAATCCAAATCGTGGAAGAAATTCCGCAGAGGAAAGTTCCAATACTGTATGTAAGAATCGTCCACTGCAAAACATTTTTTCTTCCAAAGCGATCTGATAAAATTCCAAATATCACTCCGCCGATTGCTGTAGCAGCTAACGATGAACCAAGTACCCAAGATAATTCAAGATTTGTTAGATGAAGTTCTTTACCAATTGGAATAAGAAGAAAAGAAAAAAGTATGAGATCATAAAAATCAAATACCCATCCCGCCCAGCTCATAAAAAGAATTTTGAAATGAAGTTTTGTGGGATTTTCGAATTCGTTCAGTAATTTATTTTCCATAGAAATATTTTGATTATTATTGAATATCGTCTTGAAAGAATTCTAAAATTTTTCCATCAACTCTAAGGTAAGTTACCTCCAATTTCCCGAATTAAATATTGTTCCATGACCAATCATTTTAAAATTAATAAATAAAAAATAAATAAGCATTAAAAAAATGAATTTAATTCCTCGAAACGTATTTGCAAGAATTGGCTAATCATATTATATTAGTGCCGCAAAAATTGAGAGAATATTTTTCGTAAATCTCTTATAATTTAATGCAATGCGGGAATAGCTCAGTTGGTAGAGCGCAACCTTGCCAAGGTTGATGTCGCGGGTTCGAGTCCCGTTTCCCGCTCAAGTTTGATCCCCAAATACGAATCCACGAAAGTGGATTTTATTTTTCAGTTCTTATAATAAGGCGCTGTAGCCAAGTGGCTCAAGGCGAAGGTCTGCAAAACCTTTATTCGTCGGTTCGAATCCGACCGGCGCCTCTCTTATAAAATCTTGCCAATAAATGTTTACTGTTTATATTCTATTGAGTGAAAAAGATAACAAGCGTTACATTGGTTTTACTTCCGATATAGAAAGAAGACTCAA
>JAMCWE010000113.1 GCA_023475265.1 Bacteroidota bacterium | reverse complement strand
GGGAATTACCTCTAATTCAATTATAAATATCACTAGATAAATAGAATATACCATTTATATAATAATATATACACTAGTTTATTTGGATAATTCCATTAAGATTATTGAATAATCTATTATTATGCTGATAATAAGTATTTATTTGATAGTATACACCACCCGCTACGTGGTAATTTCCATCTATCTAATGGTATATTCCACTAAATTTGAGGAATGAATGATCGAGAAAAGAAAAAGTTTAAAACGGCCACTGCTTCAGATAATTAGCCCTAATTAAAAATACAACCACACCAATCGACATTACAACAACTCCGCCGAGGGCAAAGTACATTCCGGTCGAGAAGAAAATTCCAATCCACATCAAAATAGCTATGAGTGCCGGAAGAGGATACAGCCACATTTTGAAAGGGAAAAAGTTTGACGGTTTGGTTTTTCTTAATATCATTATTCCAACTGCTTGGCCAATGAACTGAACTAATATTCTCATCGCAAGTATTGCGCTTATAACTTCCTTCAATCTGAATAACAAACTAAAAACAAATGCGATTGCGCCGAGCACTAACAAGGAAACGTGGGGAAAGTTTTTCTTCGGATGTGTTCTTGCAAATACTTTAAAGAATGTTCCGTCGGCCGCCGCCGCGTATGGAATTCTTGAATAGCCTAGCGTTGCAGAAAATAATGATGAGAATGCTATCCACAATATTAAAACCGTTGCAATGATTGCCGCATCCGATCCATAAATTTTTTGAACAAATGTGCTGACTATAAACTGCGACTTCATTGCCTCGCGCCAGGGAACAACGCCAAGTACGCTTATCTGCATTGCAAGGTACAATATCGCAATTCCGATGATTGAAATGAAAATACTTTTGGGAATATTTTTATCCGGTTCTTTTAATTCTGAACCAAGGTTACAGATGTTATAGTAGCCAAGATAAGTATAAATTGTTTGAACAGAAGCGCTGCCCAGACCAACAAAAAATATAAATGAAAAATCAAATGCGTTTGGAGGAAAATCAAAAGCAATTTTAGGATTGAAATGGGTTGCGCCTCCGAATATCAGCCAAAGAATTGTTGCAATAACTCCTATCCAAAGGAATAAAGATATTTTACCGACAGCAGTAATCTTTCGGTAAAGAAGAATAACGATTGCAATTACTAAAAGTCCGGAAACAATTTTTTGTTCTATCGGATTAAGAGGAATCAGAAATGTAAAGTACTGCGAAAATCCAATTGCACCGGAAGCAATAACCAACGGCGCTTGAAAGATCGTCTGCCAAATTAAAAGGAAAGAAAATAATTTTCCCCATCGCTTAGGGCCATAAATTTCTTTTAGGAAAACATAGCTACCACCTGCAGCCGGCATAGCTGCACCAAGCTCCGACCAAACAGCTCCATCCATAAACGCAAGAACAGCTCCAAGAACCCACGCAAGCAAACACTGCGGGCCATTCATTTCTTGAATAACAATCGGCAGCACAATGAACGGACCGATGCCGATCATGTCAATCATATTCAATGCGGTTGCTTCTTTTAATCCAAGTCCGCGTATAAGTTGAGAGCCGGTAGAATTTTTTATCATTTTCTTTTGTAAATATCTTTTCGATGCCCAATGGAATGGATAATAATCACTCGTTCTTTATGTAAGATTTCAAAGATAATTCGGTACGAGCCTTCTCTTATTTTATATAGACCTTGAAGTTCTCCTTTAAGCGGATACAATTTTGTTGATTCGACATTTGAGGAAAGCCAGCGAATTCTATCCACCATTCGCTGTGCGGTAATCTTATCAAGTTTCTCAAGCTCCCTTGATGCAGATTTAAGTATGCGAGTTGAATACACCAATGTTTAATTTATTTTAGTGATAGTCGTTTAGCTACAGTTTCAAAATCATCGCCTAAATTTCCTTTCCGTACTGCTTTCTTTTGGCGTAAAAGACGCTTGCGCATATTTTCTTTTAATACGAGCCCCTCATCAGGATCGCCAAATAGTTCGATGATTTTCTTTTCAACTACATCTGAAAGAATTTGGGTAAATTCTTTTTTAGTCATATTTGAAATTGTTTCAGCCATTTTTTCTTTTTTTATTTCAAAGTTAGGCAAAGTATCTGACTTCTTCAATTAGCTTGCTGTTGATAAGATTTTTCCTTGAGCTTAAGCAATTCTTTAAACAGTAGTTTAAGAATTAGCATTTTAGCTCATTCTAAAAACCAATGAATATTGTAAATAATATTATCCGAAATCTAACAAATTAAAAATTTATTGAAGCACTCACACCATTATCATTCACGTAAGTTTCTTCCGGCTTATTTAGCAGCATCGAGTTGAACCAGAGGTCTCCCACACAAGCTGCGGAATGAGCGGCTAAAGGAATCAAGACAACCGACAAATAATAGCTGCCGATAAGAAATAATGAGATAATTCCTGCAATAGTAATTATAACAAAGGGACTTAGACCGATAACAAAAAAATATTTCTTCTTTATATACCAATCCGGCGCTCCGGCATAAGCATACAAAATTTTATAACCGAAAACAGGCTTGTCTTTTGTTATCAGATAAAAAAACAATCCGTGAATAAGCTCGTGAACTATCGTAATAATAAATAAAATTACTAAAATTATAATTAGATATTTGGACGGCAGAAATTTAAAAAAGAAGTAGTAATAAAGCTGGTCGTTCCTTTGTATTATTCCTAAAAGCCATGAGAGGTAGTAAAAGAAACTGTAGAATAAAGGGAAAGACAAAACGCTGAAAAGATTAACGAGTATAACGAGTTTCTTGTCTCTCTGAAAATCTATAACAACTTTGTTCTTGAAAATCTTTTCCGAATTCTTAAGTGCTTTCATAATTATTTTAGCTTAAAAGCACTGTTGCATGTTGGCATGACTGCATGATTTAAAACATGCAAACATGCGCTCATGCATTCATGCGTTCATTCTCTTTATGCAGTTTACTTTTCTTATAACCATAAGCAAAATAAACGACCAATCCAACCAACAACCAAATGATAAATCTTATGTAAGTTATCCATGGAAGACCAAGAATTAAATATAAACAAGCAATTATTCCAAGCACAGGAATAACAGGCACCCACGGTGTTTTGAAAGCTCGTGGTCTGTCCGGTTCTTTTTTTCGAAGGATTAGGATTCCTATACAAACCAAAATAAATGCAAATAAAGTTCCGATATTTGTTAAGTCAACCATCTCATCTATTGTTGTAAACATTGCTGTTATACCAACAGCTAATCCCGTGAGTATTGTAGTAACATAAGGAGTTTTAAACTTTGGATGAACTTTTGCAAAGCTTTTAGGAAGCAGTCCGTCCCTTGCCATCGAAAAGAAAATTCGAGGCTGTCCAAGTTGAAAAACTAAAAGCACAGCAGTATGCGCAATGACCGATCCAAATGCAATTACACCAATAAGAAAGCTCCCCCATTTTTCTATGTTCGCATATTTAATAGCAAGCGTAAGCGGTTCTGCCTGGCTGGTAGCAAGTGTTTGAACCAATGCTTTGAAAGGAATAATACCGGTGAAAACAGCAGCCACTAAGATATAAATTATTGTACTTATTATTAACGAACCAATTATTCCAATCGGAAGGTCACGCTTGGGATTCTTAACTTCCTCTGCAACAGTTGAGACAGCATCAAAACCGATGTAAGCAAAGAATACAACAGCAGCGCCTGCTTGAATTCCGGCCCAGCCATTCGGCGCGAATGGAGTCCAGTTTGCGGGCTTTACATAATGAAATCCGACCCACACAAAGAGTCCGAGTACGGCAAGCTTAATAATTACCATTACAGTTGTTAATCGTGAGCTTTCACGAATTCCAATTACTAAGACAACTGTTATCAAAGCAACAATTGAAAATGCAGGCAAGTTGAAAACAATTGGAACTCCGAATGCATGCGGTGCATGCTCAAGCAAGCCTGGAATTTTTGAAGCAGTTCGATAATCAATTGACATCCAATCGGGAATGTTTACT
This sequence comes from Bacteroidota bacterium, assembly GCA_023475265.1. Lineage (GTDB taxonomy): Bacteria > Bacteroidota > Ignavibacteria > Ignavibacteriales > Ignavibacteriaceae > FEN-1297. Next base: position 11,651 of record JAMCWE010000113.1, on the reverse strand, counting down.
CCAAATCCCGCAACTAATGTTTTAAAATAATTTGCCCAGCTTATCGCAACGGCAACATTACCAACGGCATATTCAATTATTAAATCCCATCCGATAATCCACGCGACTAACTCACCCAGTGTTCCATAAGAATAAGTGTAAGCGCTTCCTGATATTGGAACCATTGAAGAGAATTCTGCATAACATAAAGCAGCAAAGCCGCACGCAATAGCTGTTAGGACAAATGAAAACATGAGCGCGGGACCAGCGCCGGGCCTTGATAAATCTCCTGCGGCGGCAGTACCGATAGTAGCAAATATTCCGGCTCCGATAATTGCGCCAATGCCAAGCATTGTTACATCGAATGCGCCAAGCACGCGCTTAAGCTGATGTTCCGGTTCTTCCCCTTCATGAACTAAAGCATCTAAACTTTTTGTTCTGAATAATTGTTTTAGCAATAGTCTATCCTTTCTTTTGGATTAATCTACTTTTACTTTTACTACAACTTTTATAACATCATCTTTCTTATTATTCTCTGCGGAAATTCCCGGCATATGAACATCCTGCGGAAACAAAATAACGAATGTGCTTTTTTCAGCAGTAATAAAATCTCCAGTTCCTTCTAGAAATTGAACGTCTTTCTCTTCATTGTATTCTTGCTTAACCGTCATTTCGGATAAATTAGAATATCCTATTCGTTCCTTTCCTACTGCAACGAACTGGACATCAATATATTTCCTATGCGATTCCCATTTGCCGCTTTCCATCGGCTTGGTTTGATAACGGCTTATCGTAGCATAAATATTTTTTCCATCAATTTCATAACGACCATTCTTCATCTCCGCGAAGTTATGTATCTTTAAAAAGACAAGCGCTTTATAAATTCTTTCTCCAAGACCGGAGTACAATTCTATATTTTCTAATTTATCTACTATCACAAAACATCGTCCCTAATAGATTGATTTACTCCATTATTCCAATACTCCAACAGTTTATTTATGCAAATGGTAACTTATCAATTCTTAAGTACCATTACTTTCAGATTAGAATGATATTCCTTCGAATGAAATACTCTTTGTGTCGCTTTCTGAAAATCAGAATCTTTAGCAAAATAAATATTCTCAAACTTCTGCGGATTGCGGTCAGCAAGCGGGAACCAGCTGCTTTGCACTTGCACCATTATCCGGTGTCCCTTTTTGAAAGAATGAAAAATATCCTGAAGCTTAAAACTTACTTTGGTAATTTTGTTCGGCACAAAAGGTTCGGGCTTTGAATAGCTGTTTCTATACTTGCCGCGAATAATATCGCCGCGAACCATCATCTGGTAACCGCCAATTTTTATATTGCAAGGATTTGGAGAAAAATCTTTAGCAGTATCCGGAAAAACATCAATCAGCTTTACTATCCAGTCGGCATCTGTCCCCGAAGTTGAAACAAAAAGATTTGCTTCAATTGGGCCGGCAATCGTGACATCATCATCAAGCGGCTTAGTTTCATAAACAAGCACATCATTTCTCTTCGATGCGAACCGCTGGTCTTCATCCATATATTCGCGAATCATGTGCTCGGTTATTTGCTGTGTATAAGGGACAGGATGATTTGGATCGCTGATATATTGATCAAATGATTTTTCTTTTTCTACAGGCGAACTAAAAGAAAGTCCTTTATCTTTTTGAAAATATAAATTTTCTTCTTTCACATTTTTAGGCGGCCAAACATTAAACTTTTTCCATTCGTTAGCGCCGGTTTCAAAAACATAAGCTTCGGGAAAATTTTGTTCTCCTTTTCCTTTCAAATAATAATTGAAAAATGGGAGCTCAATATTGTCCTGATAATAAACGCTTGTGCTGCTGCCGAAATGAATATCGCCGAGATTCTCGCCTTTCGATCTTTCCCATCCACCGTGATACCACGGTCCCATAACCAAAGTATTATGAATTTGGGGATTATTCTTTTCGATTGATTTGTACGTATTAAGTGCGCCGTAAAGATCTTCTGCGTCAAACCAGCCGCCGACGGTCATTACCGCAGGCGTAATATTTTTAAAATGCGGAAGTGTATTCCGGGCTTGCCAGAAAGCATCATAATCCGGATGAGCCATCAAAGTATCCCAGAAAGGAATTTTATGCTGGAAAAATTTTTCTGTTGTGTTTTTGAATGAGCCCATCTTCAAGAAGAAATCATAGCCGTCAGTATTTGTAGTTGTAAAAACCGGTGCGTTCCAATGATCAACGGGTATTGGTCTTGGAATTCCGAACACCGTATAAAACCAAAATGCATGAGGAAGCCAGAACGCGCCATGGCGATGAAAATCATCATCAATGAACCAATCAGCAATCGGCGCTTGTGGAGAAGCAGCCTTCAATGCCGGATGAGCGTCGATCGTTGCCATCGCTGCATAAAATCCGGGATATGAAATTCCATAAATTCCCGCTTTGCCGTTATTGTGAGAAACATGTTTTATCAGCCAGTCAATTGTATCGTAGGTGTCGCTGGATTCGTCTACATCTTTATTACTTTTCTTGTCTGCTATGTACGGACGCATTTCAACAAAAGTTCCTCCGGACATAAATCTGCCGCGAACATCCTGATAAACAAAAATATATCCTTCCTTTTCAAAAAGATCCGATGGGCCAAGCTCATCTTTATATTTATCAGCACCGTAAGGGCCAACACTGTAAGGTGTGCGGTTAAGTAAAATAGGATAATTGGTTGTAGTATCGCGTGGAGAATAAACAACGGTAAATAGTTTTACACCGTCGCGCATCGGAATCATATACTCATGTTTTGTGTAATGCTGTGCGGTGTAAAGAGAATCAGCATTCTGAGCATTGACTTGAATAAAAAATGTTATTGCAAAAAAAGTTATTAATAAGATCAGTTGATGTCTTAATCGTAAATAAGATTTCATCATATTTCTCCTAATCAATGCTTATTTAACACGGAAAATTTTACAATTAAATATTGAGCAAAAAAATAAGCGAATGTTATATAATATCAAAAAAGAATTTGATAGGAATTTCTAGGGTGTGAATCCCGTTTCATTTAGAAACAGGATTCATCAAAATCAGTGTGGGAAAAATATTTTTTAGTTTACAAGTTTCAAAATGATAAAGAGCGAGCTGACTGAAATTATTATCCAAAGCATTACGCCTTGTAGAAGCGGTTTAACTCCGACTGTTTTCAAAACATTTTTCGAAAGTCCGGCACCAATTAGAAAAAGTGTAACTGTTAATCCTACCGTTGCCGCATTAACAATGTGCCCGGAAAATTCTGCAACTGGTGCGATGTAAGTTCTTACAATTGACGCAAGGATAAATAAAAATATAAAATATGGAATTGATATTTTCGACGACTTGTTCTTAAAGAGAAATGAAGTTAGTAAAGCAACAGGCACAATCCAAAGTGCACGTGCAAGCTTAACTGTAGTTGCAGTTTGTAAAGCAACTTTACCGTATTTGGCTGCCGCACCGACTACAGAGCTTGTATCGTGAATTGCGATACCTGCCCAAAATCCAAATTGAGTTTGAGATAAATTTAATAAATGACCTATAGCCGGAAATACAAACAATGCGATTGAATTTAAGATAAAAACTGTTCCAAGAGCTACCGACATTTCTTGATCATTTGCATTTAAGATTGGGCCGACCGCAGCTATTGCGCTGCCACCGCAGATTGCTGTTCCCGATGAAATTAAGTGAGAAGTTTTTTTATGAATGCTGAGCCATTTACCGATAATAAATCCCAGGCCAAGTGTGCCGAAGATAGAAACAATTGTAAACATTATTCCTTCTTTGCCAACCTGCATTATTTTCCCAAGGTTCATTCCAAAACCTAATCCAACAACTGATACTTGCAGCAATATCTTGGTGGCTTTATGATTCAGATGAATGAATGGATGGCCGATTGTAAGCGCAATAATTAATCCAACTGCCAGCGCTATTGGAGGAGATGCAAATGGAGTAAGGCAAAAGATTAGTGCTAGTGCAAATATGATTTCTCGTGCTGTAATTTTTCTATCAAACAATTTTTTATTCGAATCCATTTTTATAATTCGTCCTTCTTCTATTAAAACTAATGGGCGAATCTATCCCTGGAAAGAGGCAAACTCAAATTGAAATATGTTATACGCTATTACTTTTGGTTATAGAGTTTGACGGCAAATTTTATAAATTGTGCCGCTGTATTTGTGGGATCTGATCCGTGGAGAGTAATAAAATCAAAGCTGCGGATAATTTTAAAATCTCTTATCTTAATAACTTTTAATGTACCCTGTTTTATTTCTCTTTCAATTGCGCGTGTTGAAATGAATCCGATGCTGTTGTCGTTTTCAAGATAACGCTTGATAGCTTCCGTACTACCCAAATACATTACAATTCTTAACGATGATAATTTTATCTTTCTTGCTTTAAGTGCATGTTCAATTACTTCGAGTGTTCCGGAACCTCTTTCGCGCATAATCAAAGGCAATGTTATAAGTTCCTTAAAGGAAATTTCATCCTTCTTTAATAAATTATTCTTTAAACTTGTGGCAGCAACAAGTTCGTCAGATAAAAATCGGATATAATGTATGTCGCGGTTTTTAACCTTACCTTCCACAATGCCTAAATCAATTTCGCCTTTGTTTAATAGCTCGGCAATTTGTTCGGTATTGCCGGAATGAAGTGTCAATTTTACATGCGGATATTTTTCATGGAATTTTGAAATGACCTGAGGAATTACATATTGAGCAATTGTAGTGCTTGCACCCAATCTTAATTTACCGGTCAGATTGTCTTTGAATTTATTTAGATCATTTTCAAGTTTTAGTTCAAGATTAAAAATTTTATTTGAATATTCCAGCAGCACGCTTCCGGCTTGTGTTAAATAAATTTTATTTCCCTTACGGTTGAATAATCTTAATCCATATTCTCTTTCAAGAGATTGAATGTGTTTTGTAATTGCCGGCTGAGTTATAAACAATTCGTTGGCTGCTTTTGTAAAACTCAAATGCCTGGCAACAGAACGGAATACTTTTAATCTGAAATTTTCCATTGTAATATTTTCGGAAATATATTCTTTTAAAAAATAAAGGAAACTTTTCTCATAACAAATCTTTATTTGTCCGGCTTTATTTTTACATCCATTTTTTACTATGTTTATGTATCTATTCCGAAGGTCTGCTTTTGAAACGAAAACGATTTTTTATATTTATTTATCTGCTTCTTATTTTGTTCGCTCAAACAAATTTCGGTCAAATCTTGCCGCTTCATAATTATACTATTAAAGACGGCTTAACCTCCGATAATATTGAATCGATCTGTCAGGATTCATTGGGATATATTTGGATTGGAACCGGCGAGGGAATAAGTGTATTTGACAGCAGAGAATTTCGAAATTATTCTACTGTTGATGGATTATCATCAAATAAAATAAATTATATTCTTGCAGATAGAAGAAACCCTGGCATAGTGTGGGTCGGAACAAATGGTGCTGGCATTGATAGATATAATTATGGCAAATTTGAAAATTTCGGCAGAAACGTTCCCGATAAAATGAAATTTATTATTACTTTGTTCGAAGATGAAAACAATGTCCTGTGGTGCGGAACCGACAGCGGATTTTATTTTATCCAAAATGATTCGATTCATCATGTTTCAACCTCCTTTCATATTGGCTCGGTTAATTCTTTTACTGAAAGAAAACCAAATGAAATTTTGTTAGGAACAGAACATGGGCTTTTCAGATATTTAATAAAAGAAAAGAAGTTAGAGAAAATTAATTTGCTCGCTTCATCCAGCCCAACCATCATTACAATGCTTCATAGTAAAAACGGGCTTGTATTTGCTGCAACGGTAGATGGACAATTGTTTAGAATAAATAATTCCGAGATTTCAAGTATAATTCTTAATGAAAGCCCAAGAACTATGATTGAGGATGGTTATAATAATCTTTGGATAGGTACTATTAGGGGATTATTAAAAATAAACGAGCAACAATTTTCAACTGAAAAAATTGTAAAATACAATTCTGATAATGGTTTATTGGAAAACAATATTCCCTCTCTTCTATACGATAGAGAAAATATTTTATGGATAGGCACAAACGATAACGGACTTTCAAAGCTTACTTACCAAAACCTAGCCCGGTTTCAAATTCCTAAAAAATATATCACCGCAAATTGGGCGTCCGTGGTTTCGGATAATAATAATCACTTCTGGGCAGCTCTAAATAAATATATATTAGAAATTTGGAAAGATAAAAACGATTTTTGGCACGAACATTTTCATCAGAATAATAATTATGAATTTAGTGGGGCGCTGCAATATCTATATTGCAGTACGAATAATAAATTATATATAGTAGCTCCTGCGGGCGTAATACTTGTTTATAATATTAAACTCAATCACGCTTCTCTTTTTCCATCTAATCTTGAATTAAAAGAAAAAATCCAAATCTCAAGAAATCTGAAATATGCAGGGCTTTTTAAAATGATCGAAGACAAAGACGGATATTTATGGTGCAGCGCTTTAGATATTGGTGTTATAGTTATTAATAAATCAAAACCCAGAAATATTGTAAAAATTTATACTCGATCTGAAGGATTACCCGATAATTCAGTAAGAGAATTATTTCAAGACAGCAATGGAAACATTTGGTTCGGCGGATATGATGGCGGGCTTGCTGTTTTTTCATATGGGAAAATATTGCACGATGTTCAAAAGTTAAAAAGTAATGAAAAAATTTTTACAAGGTTATTTACTACTTCAAGTGGTTTACCTGATAACGGAATAAGATCGATAGATGAAAATCAAAAGGGAAATATGGTCGTTGGAACGAGATACGGCGGACTTGCAATTTATAAAAATGGAAAGTTCAAGACGATCTCCCGGAAAGATGGTTTATTAAGCGATGCCGTCTGGAGTATGACAAAAACATTGAACGAAAATATTTGGATTGGAACTCAATCGGGTGTTCAAGAATTAACTGAAGATGGTTTACCGAGTTTCAAATTGTATGAAGAGCTTCCCAAGGTTCCTTATTATTCAATTTGTTCATCAAATACCGGCGATCTATGTTTCGCCAGCCAATCGGATGTCTATATTTACGAACCGAACAAAGCAGTAGAAAAAAATCTTCCGCCGCCTATTTATATAAATCATCTTTTAATTAATGGCCAAGAACAAAAAATTAAGAGTGATTTGTCTTTGCCTAATTATCAAAACACAATCACAATAGATTTTATTGGAATAATAAATCGGGAAGAAAGAAATACCGTATATGAATACAGATTGCTAAATATCGATAAAAAATGGAATGAGTTGAAAAATAGAAACTCGGTTACATACGCTTCATTACGGCCCGGGCTTTATACATTTCAGGTTTTCGCAGTAAATGGGAAAAATATAAAAAGCAAAATTCCCGCTGAAATTTCTTTTGCTATCGAAACTCCTTTTTACCTGCGGTGGTGGTTTATATCTGCAATTTTATTTATCATAATTATAAGCATTGCCTTATATTCAAGAATGCGGTTCAATCGGCTGATTGAAATAGAAAAAATAAGAACAAGAATTGCAGCTGATCTTCACGACGAAATTGGTTCGGGGCTTACACGCATAGCAATTCTTTCCGAAAATGCGTTGCGGGAAGAATCATTTAAAAAAAATCTTGGGGAACAAGCCGTTATAAAAGATGACAACGAGAAATATTCCAGATATGGTTCCATTGAGCGTGTAGGAAAAATTTCGAGAGACTTAGTCGATTCAATGATTGATGTAATTTGGTCAATCGATCCAAAATATGATTCGTTACAGGATTTTATTTTTAACTTTCAGAACTATGCTAACGAAGTATGCGAAGCAAAAAACATTCAGCTAATTATAGAAACCAATAACATCGAAAATGTTAAGGTTAATTCGCAGATTAAAAGAAGTCTTCAGTTAATTACAAAAGAATCATTGAATAATGCTCTTAAATATTCTCGGTGCAAAACTTTTAAGCTCAACTTGTATGTTAAGAATAAATCCATTTATTTAATTCTGGAAGACGACGGAACCGGTTTTGATATCGAAAAAATTAAACACGGCAGAGGTTTATTCAACATAACAAAGCACGTAAATGAATTAAAAGGAAATTTTAAAATCGATTCAAAAGACGGCGGAACAAAACTAATTATTGATTTCCCAATTCAATCATGAAACTATTCAAATGATTAGTTGAATTTTGCAAAGACATAATTTAAGATTCATAATCCGACATTAAAACATTTTGGTATGAGTGAAAAATCCATAATCCGCATTGCTATTCTTGATGATGATCAGGAGTTTAGAGAAGTTCTTTCGATGATCTTGAATAAATCGGAAGGATTTAAATGTGTGGCAACTTATCAAAGCTGCGCCGAAGCGTTAAAGAAAATAGAAGAAGATCTTCCGGACATTCTTTTGCTTGATATTGAAATGCCGGGAAAATCAGGAATTGAGAGTTTGAAAGAAATTAAATCTGTCTTCCCTACAGTTGAAGTTATGATGTTGACAGTTTACAGCGACAGCGAAAAGATTTTCCAATCATTGCGCAACGGAGCTGTGGGATATTTGTTGAAAAAAAGTCCCACAGACAAATTACTTGAAGCAATAAGAGAAGCATCTGAAGGCGGGGCGCCATTCTCCGGTGAAGTCGCAAGAAAAGTACTTCAATATTTTCAAACACCCGTAGGACAAGTTATCCCTTCGTTATTATCCGAAAGAGAAAAGGAAGTGCTCGATGCTTTGGTTGAGGGGCACAGCACAAAAAATATTGCTGACAAACTATTCGTTTCAACCCATACCGTAAGATTTCATCTGCATAACATTTATGTTAAGCTGCATGTCAACTCGCGCTCCGAGGCGGTTGCTAAAGCAATAAAAAATAGAATTGTATAATTAGTCACTCCAATATTAAAACTAATCAAATGAGTAGTTGTTAGGACTTGCCTGCAAAATTATTTTGCTTTTGCTAAAACGCGGAACTTTCGTTAGATAAAAATAGGAATACGAAGCAAAACATTTAATTCGAACAATATCTAATATTAAGAAGAGACACTAATGAAAAAATTTTACGGAACAATTGAGTTTTTTTTATTAATAATCTTAGCAACAATATTTAATTCTAAAAACATCTTCGCTCAAGATATTTCTGATCTGCAAAAGCCGAGGATTGCTTTTTTCGATTGTACTGCGGCTTCAGTAACCGGCAATTCTATTACAGCTCCAACGCTTCAATCTTTTTCTCATTACATTTATCAGGCAATAATAAGCGACACCACGACTCAGCAAGTTGATTTATATACTTTCGGAAATATCGGCAACGGTAATAACGACTCGTCACTGGCAGGAAGCTGGACTCCTTCATCAGACTCGGCTATGTTCGGAGTGGCTTTTTATATTGTCGGCTCGATCAGCGAAAGCAGCGGCAGCTACACATTAACAATTTATTTGAAAGACGCTTTTACAAAAACCAGCATCGACAGCGGGACTGCAAATTTTTCTTCGACAGACAGCGTCAGCATAAAAACTGCAGCATCAACCGCAGTCTCATCTCTTCTTCCATTAGTTACAATCATCCGGAATTATCAAAAACAAATACGTGCTTCAAATTCGAACTTGAGCATTGATCCTCAGTTAATAATTCTTCCATCCAAAACACGCACAGCGCTGAATGAAAATATAAGCGTAACAATCAAAGCAACTGATTACGATGGTTATCCGCTTCCTCACCGCAAGCTAAAAATAAAATCGTCAAGCGGCTCAGTTGGCTCCACGCAAGTAGAAACCGATGGAAACGGTCAGGCTAACGTTTCATTTACCGCTGGAAGTACTTCCGGCGTGTCGGTAATTTCTGCTGATATGGATAACGAGGTAACTGTTGCCAAAGACACTGAAAATGTAGTCGGTCAAAATTATGTTTTGACTGGAGATGTAAATGCCGTAGATTCAACACAATATTACACGAAGACTCTCTATGAACTAGACTTTACTTTGAAAGTTAGATTGGTCGGGTTTACGGATTTCTTTTCGGTTGACGGCGCAAATAATACTGCGTGGGATCAGGGCACCTGGGCAGATGTTTATACTGCATTTGGCTCTGTACCCGGCTGGGGATTTTATTCTTCTTTAGCTAATGCTTTTTCTTTTACGGCAGACACAGGCGCAGTAACTGGAAAAATGTTTAAGGCAAAATTTTATATGCAATCTGCATCTTATCCAAACGATGATTGCTCTGATTACCACATCCTTGAGGCTGAAACTTATAATGGTATAGTTGATCAAACAAAACTATTAAAACAAACTCCCGGTCAACTGCAATATAATCCTTCAAATTCTCCAGGCAACATTTATTTTTTTAGTTTTTATGTCCCTTTTATTTATAGCGGTTCATCAAATACCTGGGGAGAGCCAGGCGGCAATTCAGATGGCAAAGGCGGATGTATTCGAGATAATACTCCAAGTGATGTTTATTCCGGCAATCAACCCGATGAACAAAGTGCACAATTTAATGATGGGCAGCCAGGCGTATCTTTTTTAAAATCTGGCGATACATATTTTATCAACTATACAAATGTAAATGTAACCGAAGATACCGCTACCAGCTTAACCGGCTATACTTACCAGGCAATAACAACAGAATACACAGCGACTCTGCGACCCATTCAATCGGTCACCGCTGTTGACAATGGTAAAGATAAGCCTTTGCCTCGCTCATTTATGCTTTCTCAAAATTATCCTAATCCTTTCAATCCGGTTACTACAATTAAATACCAAATACCAGCAGCGGCACATGTAAGTCTAATTGTTTATGATATTATCGGAAACAAAATTGCAGCACTTGTAGATGAGGAGAAACCCGCTGGTTTTTATACAGTCAATTTTAATGCTGCAAATCTTCCCAGCGGAGTTTATTTCTACAGAATTATCGCTGGAGGTTTTGTCCAATCAAAAAAATTAATCCTAATGAAATAGTTTGGAATAAATCAAAAAATATAGCGGCACCTAAAAGAGTTCTAAGTAAAAAAATATCTGAAAAAACTTTATTCCATCAAAAAAAATTGCTATAATAAAGAGGCCGAATCTAAATTCAATAATAATTAACAACACATTGGAGGAGAATAAATGAAAAGGAACATGTTATTTTTTGCTGTATCTGTTATTGTTACTTTATGTCTTATTACTTCTACTGCAAATGCACAATATGAAGCTGATAAAAATTATTTGGGACCCTCTATTGGCTTTGCTTTTCTTGGAAGCACTCCTGATTTTGGCGCAAGTTACGAATATGCAATCAATATGGAAAATTTCGGCTTAGTAGGCATTGGAGGAATTTTTAGATACTGGGGTTATAGCGACAACTTTTTTGAAGGTCAATGGAAATACACTAATGTTTTAATTGGTGTTCAGGGCAATTATCACTTTAGCGTCAGCAATAACAAATTAGATCCTTATGCCGGTCTTGTTCTAGCTTATGATGCTGGTTCTGTAAGCTGGAGCGGGCCATCCGGTTATAATTATCCTTCACCAACTTATGGTGGTTTATGGCTTGCTGCTCAAGGTGGTTTAAGATATTGGGTTTCACCCACGGTTGCCATAACTGGAAGAATTGGTTTTGGTACGTTGAGTTACTCAGGATTGGATTTTGGCGTAGACTTTAAATTTTAATTTTGT